>JALBVE010000039.1 GCA_025050575.1 Candidatus Devosia symbiotica | reverse complement strand
CTCCATCAGCCGTTCCGCGGCAAAGCCGATCATCTCACGCAGAATATCGGCTAGGGCACATAGTGCGCTATCTCGATGTCGGTTTCGCCGACAAGTTCCTGGCGTTGTAGGATCTTGACGAGATCGAGGCACTGGTCGCGCCGCCAATAATAATGAATGGGGTGGCGGCCTTGCTCGTCGAGGCAGTCTTGACCAGGGTCATGAATTTCATTGTTTGCTCTAGCAGTTGATATTGGCAGGCCCGTGGGCATCCGGCCTGTATCGTCCCGACGAATGGGCATGCTGTATTTCGACAAGGTTTGAAGCATTTTGGCATGATTTCTTGCCAGGATGGCAAGGTTGGTGGCGCTCGCGCCAGTGAGCTGGGCGTTAGTGACGTTTACAAGCGGGCAAAAAGAAAGGGCGCCTCGCGGCGCCCTTTCACAATTAGCAAACAATGCCGCTTAGGCGGAGTAGTACATTTCGAACTCGACCGGGTGAGGGGTCTGCTCGAATTTGATGACTTCAGTCATCTTTAGTTCAAGATAGGCGTCGATCTGATCGTTGTCGAACACGCCGCCAGCGGTCAGGAATTCGCGATCCTTGTCTAGGCTGTCAAGGGCTTCACGCAGCGAACCACACACGGTCGGGAGCTCCTTAAGCTCCTCTGGTGGCAGTTCGTACAGATCCTTGTCCATTGGCTCGCCGGGATGGATCTTGTTCTTGATGCCGTCCAGGCCAGCCATCAGCATGGCTGAGAAGGCCAGGTATGGGTTGGCCAGCGGATCTGGGAAGCGGATCTCGACGCGCTTTGCCTTTGGCGACTGGCCAAAGGGAATGCGGCATGAAGCCGAGCGGTTACGGGCCGAGTAAGCCAGCAGCACAGGGGCTTCAAAGCCAGGTACCAAGCGCTTGTAGCTATTGGTGGTCGGATTGGAGAAAGCGTTGATGGCCTTGGCGTGCTTGATAATACCGCCGATGTAGTACAGCGCTTCCATCGACAGGCCGGCATATTGATCACCAGCGAAAAGCGGCTTGCCGTCCTTCCAGATCGACTGGTGGCAGTGCATGCCCGAGCCGTTGTCGCCGAAGATTGGCTTTGGCATGAAGGTTACGGTCTTGCCATAGGCATTGGCGACCTGATGGATGACATATTTGTAGATCTGGACGTCATCGGCAGCCTTGATCATCGGCGCAAATTTGATGCCGAGTTCATGCTGGGCCGAAGCCACTTCGTGGTGATGCTTTTCGACAACCACGCCCATGTCGGCCATGGCAGCCAACATTTCGCCACGGATATCCTGAGCGCTGTCGAGCGGCGGAACCGGGAGATAGCCCTTCTTCAGGCCGATATGGTGGCCACTGTTGCCGGATTCATAAGCAGTGTCGTTGTTGGATGGCAGCTCTGGATGAGCGACTCCAAAACCCACCTTGTAAGGGGTGTTGGAGTAGCGCACGTCGTCGAACATGAAGAATTCAGGCTCGGCCCCGAACACGACGGCATCGCCGATACCGGAGGCTTTGAGATAAGCCTCGGCCTTCTTGGCGGTCGTGCGCGGATCACGGCTGTAAGGCTGATAGGTTAGGGGCTCGAGAATGTCGCAGTTCACGACCATGGTGGACGCGCCAAAGAAAGAGTCCATATAGGCCGATGACGGATCGGGCATCAGAACCATGTCGGACTCGTTGATAGCCTTCCAGCCACCGATCGAGGAGCCGTCGAACATGGTGCCTTCCTCGAACAGGTCTTCGTCGACGATCGAGCAATCGAGCGTAACGTGCTGCAGCTTGCCGCGTGGGTCGGTGAAGCGCAGGTCGAGATATTTGATGTTCTCGTCTTTGATACGCTTGAGGAGGTCGCTTCCGGTGGTCATTAGGTCTTCCCCTGTCTAAATCGGAATGCTTGTTGGTGGCACGGCGTGACGTGTTGGGGTAATGTATCCTGGTTCTCGGGCGAAATATCCCTAAAGCGCGTCGTCGCCGAATTCTCCGGTGCGAATACGGATGGCTTGCTCGATCGAATATACAAAGATCTTGCCGTCGCCAATACGACCGGTCCGCGCTGCGTTGCGGATCGCTTCAATGGCCTTTTTCGCGAGTTCATCGGGGCAAACGACCTCGACTTTTACCTTGGGCAAAAAATCCACGACATATTCAGCGCCGCGATATAGTTCGGTATGACCCTTCTGGCGACCAAAACCCTTGGCTTCGGTCACGGTGATGCCCTGGAGGCCAACTTCCTGCAGTGCCTCTTTGACTTCGTCGAGCTTGAACGGCTTTACGATAGCCTCGATCTTCTTCATTTGAGCCTCCACAGGTCATTTGGGCGGATATCGCATACCCGTATGCACGGGTTGTGCCAGCTGGTTTCGATACCGAAAAAAAGAAACACAACCAATGCGTTATGAGGATTTCCGGAAATGCCAGCGTCGGACGATTCCGGGCTATGTGATTAAATGGTAGGCATCGTGCGTGTATTTTGGGCTGAATGCGATGTCCTCACGCGGTTGTGGCGATTTGACGCCGCTACATTGTGCATGTCGGGGCGTAGGTCTATTCGTTCCGCTGCGATCGGGACCTCGACGGGCCGCAATCGGCGCAAATAGAGCAGCAAGGCTTTGACTGGCTTTCCGTCTTCATATAGATGCAACGCCAACCTGGCCGACGGGTCCTTTAGCGGGTGTGGCGGAACTGGTAGACGCGCTGGATTTAGGTTCCAGTGCCGTAAGGCGTGGAGGTTCGAGTCCTCTCACCCGCACCAAATGGGATCTGGCCCTCTACAAGACAATAACCACGGGATTGAACCGAATGCAGGTTATCGAAACCTTCAATGAAGGCCTGAAGCGCAAGCTGAGCATTACCATTCCGGCCGCTGACTTGAACGTGCGGTTGGGCGCCAAGCTCAAAGAGCTCAAAGGGCAGGCCAACATCAAGGGCTTCCGTCCCGGCAAAGTGCCGATGACGCACATCAAGAAAATGTTTGGCCGCTCGGCTATGTCTGAAGTGATGACCGATGCGATCAATTCCACAGTTACCGATACGCTGGAAAAGCGCGAAGAGCGCGCTGCTACCCAGCCCAAGGTTGATTTGCCCGACGACCAGGCTATGATCAACGATGTGCTGGATGGCAATGCTGATCTAGCGTTCGAGGTCGAATATGAAGTGCTGCCCTCCGTCACCCTGATGGATCTTAAGGGCATGCCGCTGACCAAGCCGGTAATCGACATCACCGACGAGGAAGTCACTGCCGAGGTAAATCGCGTGTTTGCTCAGAACCGCGGCTATACTGACAAGGGCGATGGTGCCGTTGTGAAAAATGGTGATCGCCTGGGCCTGTCGTTTGTTGGCAAGGTCGATGGCAAGGAATTTGATGGCGGCAAGTCCGACCATGCCCATCTGACGGTGGGCTCGGGTGAGTTTATCCCCGGCTTTGAAGAGCAGCTGATCGGCTTCAGGAAGGGCGAGACGCGCGAGATCTTGGTGACCTTCCCTAAGGATTACCAGAAGGCCGAACTTGCCGGCAAGAACGCCACGTTCGACGTCACTGTGCTGCATGTCGACGGTCCGAACAGCGGCGAACTTGATGACGAATTCGCCAAGCGTCTGGGCGTGGACAGCGTTGAGGCCATGCGCGATGCGGTTAAGGCGCAGATGGAATCGGCACTAGCTTTGATGAGCCGTCAGCATTTGAAGCGGCAGGTACTCGACGCGCTTGACGATGGTCACAAGTTCGATGTGTCAGCGCAATTGGTCGAAGCCGAATTCGCCACCATCTGGCAGCGCGTGGAGTACGAGATGCAGAGCCGCGGCCGGTCCTTTGAAGACGAAGGTACTACCGAAGAAGCCGCCCGCGAGCAGTATCGCACCATTGCCGAGCGCCGCGTGCGCCTGGGCCTGGTGGTTGCCGAGATCGGCAACAAGAACGACGTCAATGTGACCGAGGAAGAGCACCAGCAAGCGCTCATTGCTGAGGTGCGTCGCTTCCAGGGCCAGGAACAGCAGGTTTATGACTACTACCGTCAGAACCCGCAGGCACTGGCCGGTCTGCGTGCCCCCGTCTTCGAGAACAAGGTCGTCGATTTTGTCATTGAGCAGGGCAAGATCACTGAAAAGAAGATGACTCGCGAAGCGCTAGCCAAGCTGATCCAAGCCGACGAGGACGAAGTTCCTGAAGAGCATCACCACTAAGATGCAGAATTACTGAACGAAAGCCGCCCTAAAATTGGCGGCTTTTTTGTTTATGATGGTAAAATGGATCCGACGATTCCTGGCTGTGAGTTCCCATGACCTTTGCGAGTGCCGACATTCTTCTTACGCCACGACAGATGAGCGAGGCCGACAAACTGGCGGTGCAGACTGGCGGCAAGTCGCTCAAGCTGATGGAGGCCGCCGGTCAGGCTGTGGCGGAGGCGGTGTGTGAACATTACTATCAGCGCTCCGTGCTAGTACTGTGCGGGCCGGGCAATAATGGCGGCGATGGCTTTGTGGTGGCGCGACTGCTTAAGCAGAAAGGGTGGCCGGTGCAATTGCGCCTGATCGGCGCGCCCGAGATGCTCAAGGGCGACGCTGCGGTCATGGCCCGACAGTGGACGGGCCGATTGGTGCCACCAACGGCTAAGGATATTGATGATGCCGATTTGATCATCGACGCTCTGCTGGGCGCCGGACTCGATTGCGATGTGGCGGGAGAGTTTGCCGATGCCATCGAAGCGGTCAATGCCAGCATGCGACCGGTGGTGAGCATTGACGTACCTTCCGGGCTCGACGGCGCGACGGGTGCCAAACGGGGCCCGACGATGATTGCCGAGCTGACAGTAACCTTCTTCCGGCTTAAGCCGGGGCATTTGCTGCAGCCAGGGCGAGCGCTGTGCGGCGAGGTAGTGCTGGCCGATATAGGTATTCCGGTCAACGTGCTCGATACTATCGGCGCTACGACATGGCAGAATACCGCCGCGCTGTGGTCTTTGCCCGTAACAGAAAACGAGGGCAATAAGTTTGACCGCGGCCATTGCGTGGTGGTCTCGGGCGAGCCACTGCAAACTGGTGCGGCTCGGCTAGCTGCCATGGCAGCCTTCCGCGTCGGCGCCGGGGTGGTGACGCTGACTGGCAGCGCTGCGGCGCTGATGGTGCACGCGCAGCACGTAACGGCCGTGATGCTCAAGCCAGCCGAGGACGCGGCGGCATTGGCCGCGCTTCTGGCCGACAGGCGGATGAACGCGGTGGTAATCGGGCCGGCTGCGGGGATTAGTGCGGAAACCCGGCAGCGCGTTCTGGCGGCGCTCACCTCCGGTGCCGCAACGGTGCTCGATGCTGATGGGCTGACCAGCTTTGCCGAGGATATCGAGACACTGACCACTGCCATCAGGGCACAGGCGCGGCCGGTGGTGCTCACGCCGCACAAAGGTGAATTTCAGCGCCTGTTCGGTGATGTGCCGGGCGGCAAGCTGGAGCGGGCGCGAGCTGCCGCTGCGCATTCGGGCGCCATAATTGTACTCAAAGGCAGCGACACGGTGATCGCTAGCCCCGATGGGCGGGCGGCGGTTAATGCCAACGCGCCAGCCTGGCTGGGTACAGCAGGCTCAGGCGACGTGCTGGCGGGCATGGTGGCCGGTTTGATGGGGCAGGGCATGGACGGCTGGGAAGCGGCATGTGCAGCCGTCTGGCTGCATGCAGAGGCGGCTAATAGGTTCGGCGGGCCAGGCCTGATCAGTGAAGACTTGCCCTTGCTGGTGCCTGGGGTGCTGTCCAGCCTGTAAGTCAGATTGTTGTTCTCTGCCGTTGCGGGGCGACTAGAGGAACGCCATACTGAGGGACTAATGTCGGACTCCGGCCTGGAAGATTGATACGGATGTGCCTGCTCTAGTGGCGCATTTGGCAACCATGGTGATTGTTTCCATCCGTACCATCAAGATTTTGTTCTGGCTGGTTTTTACCGTTACCGTCGGGGTGTACGGGACGATTCTCTTCTGGTTCTTGCCGCTTATTTCCAATGCAGTGGGCGGCTTAGCCTCGTTTGACATGCAGCCCGAGGGGGTACAGCTTTGCCAAAGGGAAGGCATTGCTAGCCGCATTGCCGCCGGACACCAATAGTTTCTATCGACACACCCAGATTGGCATTTTCGATATCGCCTATTCAGCCCTGTTGGCGACAAGCCTGTTTCTGATCATCGGTCTACTGGCGTCCAGGTGGCTGCGATGGGATGGCTGGGTTCTGGCTCTCATCGCCATTCCGGACGCGATTTTCGACTATATAGAAAACACTAATATCAGGTTTATATGGTTTCTGGAGCCGGATAACTTTAATGAGGCGATCATTGATCGCGCCAGCGACCGTTCGACAGCAAAAGCCTTGTTTTCCAGCTTAGCTATGTCCGTTCTGCTGGTCTTGTTGCTGGCGTGGTTGTTCTTCTGGCTCCGGGAATCGCCGCAACATCAGGCGTGCATAGGCGCGCAAAGGCGCAGTAGTGAATTAGCGCCAGCGCACCGTCAGCTTTTCCAGGCCATGGAAATGGTAGACGTCATTATAGCGCGGGGTTTCAGCCAGCCGTAGCTTCGGGAGGCGCCGAAACAGTTCGCTGAATGCCACTTGCAATTCTATCCGGGCCAGCGGCGCCCAACATCAGGCCCACAACATCACTCTTGCGCAGGCGGATACCCTTAAATTCGAAGTCAAACAGGGCATAGCGCGTGCACATGTGCAGCGGCGCGTCAAAGCGCAGGCACTCTTCCACCGTGGCTTCAGCCTATTCCGGCGTGGCAAAAAGCATAACCAGATCGATCCTGTTTTGCAGGATGCATTTGACGCCATTACCCGTGGTGTGAACGGTGGCTTCATGGCCGGCATTGAGCAACAGAATGACTATCGACATCACTTTATCGTCACTCAGGCGGTCGCCACCGCGATCGGAGGTCAGCATGTGGCTAAGCGGATCCTCACGCCGCTGTTTGCGGCGTTCGGCGATGACACCGCCCACCATATCCATGAAATCCGGCGACGCCTAGTTGGCGTCCAGTTTGGTCTCGTGGCTGACGCCGAACATGTATATGGCGACCATGCGGTTGGACCATGCCGGCAACTGGGAAGAGCTCTCGGCCGGCAGGCTGATCATTTCGGCAATGATGATGGCCGGAGTGAGTGCGGCAAAAGCCTTGAGCAGATCAACCGAATCCTCCCGCTCGAAGCGGTCGATCATCTCATTGACCAGCTTGACGATGCGCGGGCGCAACTGCTTAACGTGGCGGGAGACAAGGGCGCGGTTGACTAGCGTACGCAGGCGGGTATAAGCTGGTGGCTCCAGATTGAGCAGGAAATGCTTTTCTGTCATGTCGAAGACATCGGTGTGCGGCTTGGGGTCGAGCATGACCACCTCTTGGCGTGTCGCCGGGCGCACATGGTTAGGACCTTAGGGCCAGTTATGAGACGGCGATGAATGCCAGAACGATGCGGAGATAGGTCATTGCGATATGCCTTTTGGTTGCGGATTGCTGAGAGGTAAATCGATTATTATACGAAAGTAAGTACATACAAAAAGTATAGCGTGATGATTGATTCGTCCGTCGGATGCATGACTGACGGTCCAGCGGCCGCAGCCGCCAGTGTGTTGGACGGTAAGTGGACCACGCTAATTTTTCGCGAATTGCTGGAGGTGCCAGGCGCTACAGCCAGCTGCGGCAAGCGATTGCCGGAATCAATCCGCGCATGCTGGCTATGCGGCTAGGTGATCTTGAAGCCAATGGGCTGGTGGCAAGACTATCTATCCCACGGTGCCGCCCAAAATCGAGTACGCCCTAACGTCGCTCGGCTGAGCGGCTGAACCGGTGATAGCAGCAATGGCCGAATTTGGGGTGCGATTACAGCAACGTGCAATTAACTCCACACCATGAGAATGGCCGAAGCGGCGTTCCGCCTATTGAAGCGCGCCACAATGCCGCCTATTTATGCCTTTACTGTGCAGTGATGTGGCAGGAACCGCTGGTCCGCGGTCGCGCTGATTCGAATTGACACGATCCCTGAAGCCCTAGGTTCTGGTCCGGGTGATCATTGTGTCCCAACCAAAGATAATGCTAGCCGACCTGCGAGCCGGTATAGCAAAGAGGCGTTACATGCGGGATCCGAACGATATCTACATGAACACACTCGTTCCTATGGTGGTGGAGCAATCCAACCGCGGTGAACGCGCTTTCGACATCTACTCGCGCCTGCTGCGTGAGCGCATCATTTTCGTGACCGGCGTAGTCGAGGACAACATGGCTTCGCTAATCGTAGCGCAGTTGCTATTTCTCGAATCAGAGAACTCGAAAAAAGAAATCGCGCTCTACATCAATTCGCCTGGCGGCGTCGTGACTTCTGGTTTGTCGATCTATGACACCATGCAGTTCATCCGTCCGGCCGTCGCTACAATGGTGATGGGGCAGGCCGCTTCCATGGGTTCGCTACTGCTGGCAGCTGGCGAAAAAGGCATGCGCACCAGCCTACCCAATTCGCGTGTGATGGTGCATCAGCCATCCGGCGGGTTCCAGGGTCAGGTCACTGACATCATGATTCATGCCAAGGAAGTCGAGGGTTTAAAGCGACGTCTTAATCAGATTTATGAGAAGCATACGGGTCGTACCTATGAGGAAATCGAAAACGCACTTGAGCGTGATCGGTTCCTGTCGCCTGAGGAAGCAATGGCTTTTGGCTTGATCGACGGCGTGCACGACAAGCGCGCTGTTCCAGAGACCGCAAGCTGATTTGGCCGCGTTAAGCACAAACCGGATGCGCCGTGGACTGTGATCCACACGCGATTGCACTGGGCCGGATCGATCTTTAGGATCGGTTCGGCTTAGACTTTCTTTAGGCTCAAGCATTACCTTGCGAGAAATGCTTGGTTTTGGGGGTGCTCTGCCTCCGGGAGTGTACAGATGTCCAAAGAGACAACGAACAGCGAAACCTCAAAAAACACGCTTTATTGCTCGTTCTGCGGGAAATCACAGCACGAAGTTCGCAAGCTGATCGCCGGCCCGACCGTTTTCATCTGCGATGAATGTGTCGAGCTGTGCATGGACATCATCCGCGAAGAGAACAAGACCAGCATGGTCAAGTCCTCCGAGAGCGTGCCGACACCGGCAGATATCTGCAAGGTGCTCGACGATTACGTCATCGGCCAGTTCCGCGCCAAGCGCGTGCTCTCTGTGGCTGTCCACAATCATTACAAGCGGCTGCATCATGCGTCCAAAAACCAGGATGTGGAACTGAGCAAGTCCAACATCCTGCTGATTGGCCCGACCGGTTCGGGCAAGACGCTGCTGGCCCAGACCCTAGCGCGCATTCTGGATGCGCCATTCACCATGGCCGATGCAACCACGCTGACCGAAGCCGGTTATGTCGGCGAGGATGTGGAAAACATCATCTTAAAACTGCTGCAGGCCGCCGACTACAATGTCGAAAAGGCCCAGCGCGGCATCGTCTATATCGACGAAGTCGACAAGATCAGCCGCAAGTCTGACAATCCGTCGATCACCCGCGACGTTTCGGGCGAAGGCGTGCAACAGGCGCTGCTCAAGATCATGGAAGGCACTGTGGCTTCGGTGCCGCCCCAGGGTGGTCGCAAGCATCCGCAGCAAGAATTCCTGCAGGTGGATACCACCAATATCCTGTTTATCTGCGGTGGTGCGTTCTCGGGTTTAGAAAAGATCATTTCTGCACGCGGTGAAGGGTCGGGTATCGGCTTCTCTGCCGTGGTCAAGGATCCGAACGACCGTCGCGTCGGTCAGATCCTGGCCGATGTCGCGCCCGAAGATCTGGTCCGTTTCGGTCTGATTCCGGAATTCATCGGTCGTTTGCCCGTGCTGGCGACGCTGGAAGATCTGGATATTTTGGCCCTTATCGAGATTCTGACATCGCCCAAGAACGCTCTGGTGCGCCAGTATCAGCGCTTGTTCCAGATGGAAGATGTCGAACTGACGTTCAAGGAAGAGGCCCTCAAGGCGATTGCTGAGAAGGCCATTGAACGCAAGACCGGCGCGCGCGGCCTGCGTTCGATCATGGAGGGCATCCTGCTCGACACCATGTACGATCTGCCTTCGCTTGAAGGCGTGGAAGAAGTAGTGATCAGTGCCGAGGTCGTGAATGGCAAAGACGTGCGTCCGCTGTACATTTACTCCGAGCGCAAGAAGGAAGATCTGCCCGCCGGAGCCTGAGGATTCTCGATCCGAATTAAAAACGCCGGGCCCCAGGATCTGGCGTTTTGTTAGTGTGAACCTTTGCCTCAAGCCGCGGCCTGCGGCTATGGACCAATATAGACCGAATTGGAGCGGATCAGCTTTCCGGTTCTAGCCTGCTCTCGGGCGTGGGTAATCCAGCCGCCAACCCGACCTATGATAAAGATCTCGGTGAAGGCCTGGCGCAGAAAGCCGAATATCAGCTCTGTCAACGATTGTTGATGGGTGGCTGCTATATTGCGGACAAGGCGCGGTGGAGCTGTCTGAACGGGTAACACTTGAGGACCTCGCGGTCTTGCTATGGGATGCCGAGCCGTTGCGCAGTGGGGTGCCCACGATGCAGGCGGCTTTCCTTGCTCTGGCCGAGCGCACCGCCAATGACGTACCCAGTATTGGGTGATCAGAGCTAATCTTGCGGGTTGAAGTTATTTCAGTCGGCGGGCGCTGGTATTGCTTGCCGATCATGAGCTCAAGGCATCGACCTTTGCTACGCGGATGACGATATCAACGAGGGGTTCTGTCTGCCGGCGTGCTAAACGGGCCTAGCCACGCTGAATAGCCCGTTGCACGACGGCGCCTGTGCCGCCGCTCAGGCACTGGCTAGTCAGGCCAAGAGCCGCGGGGCTTAGGCAGCGGTGCTGGCGCGATTGGGGCAGGACATGCTGGTGCCCGCTTGCGGGCATCCGCTAGCATGCCGGTCTGCGGATTCGAAGGATGGCCGTTGACATATTTGAAAGCGTAGGTCTATCCATTCGAGGTGGGCATTAATTCAATCACGCCGGCGGGCGCTCATGTCAGCGTGGTCGAGATAGAGGTTGAGTTCGACGATATCGAGCGAACCCAGGCTGCCACTGTCATGGATCATCTCCATAATCAGATCCACCTCGCGGAAGGTTAAGCCACCAGCCACTGGGGTGCCCGCACCAGGCGCAATGATTGGATCGATGGCATCGACGTCCAGACTGACGTGGAGATGACCACCGAGTGACTCAACGCGCGCCAAGACGTCATGCATCAGCGCGACCACGCCATCAGCGCGACCACGCCAAGTTCGTCGATACGGCGCATGTCGACGACGTCGACACGGCGTTGCTCGAGAAACTGCCGTTCCGGCGGATCAATCGATCGGGCCCCAAAAATGGTGACGTGGCGTGGATCAACCTGACCGCGCCAGGCGCCGTCGAATCCGGGACCGAAATAGGGCTCGCCGCACAACAGGGTCAGTGACATGCCGTGGACATTGCTGGTCTCTGAGGTCGTCGGGGTGTTGAAATCGCCATACGCATCGACTCAGAGGACGAAGAGTGGCCTTCCGATGGATGTGCAGTGCTGCGCGACGCTCGAGATTAAGCCTATGGATAGGCTGTGACCACCGCCCATGAACACGGGCAGGTCATCGGCGCTGAGAGCTTGCAGCGTTCGGGCGCTGCTTTAGCCGGCGATGGCCAGGACTTTGGCTTTATGCTCATCGGATAACCACCAGGGCGTGCCCGCAGTGGGGTGAGCCATCTAGTCGATGTCGCTGCAGTCGGTGACCATATGGCCCAGCGTGGCCAGGGCTTCGGTTAGCCCAGCAATATAAAGAGCGTCCGTCCCATGCTCGCGTCTCTGCAAGACGCGCCAGCATCGCTGGGAATATCGAAAAGATCGATGGCTATAGCGGCGGCGTTGCTCATGGCTGACAGCCTGCTCGGCGCCGATCTTGGCCGGCTCGTTCATTGTCCACCCATTATGCAAGACGTAAGCTGCGTACGAAAAGCTATATTTATGCTGTATTTGCATAGTGAATTGCGCATTATGATAAGCAGATGTGAGCATAATGATCCTTGATGACATTGACTATCGCCTGATCGCGCTGCTGCGGGCCAACGGCCGGGATCCCGTCGCCAAACTGGCCCTACAGCTGTCTGTCTCGCGCGCGACGGTCAAAGCCCGAATTGACCGACTGACGGCGGGCGGTGCTATCGCCGGCTTCACCATCGTGAAGGCGGCTGCACCGAGCCAGGGCATCAGGGCCATTACGATGATCGAGGTTGACGGCAAGCACGAAGCGGCGATGATGAAGCGCTTGTTAGGCATGTCGGCGGTCCGACAGCTTCACGATGGGCAACCTTGAAACGTTTGATGACCTGCTGCGGCAGATCCGACAGATTGATGGCATTGCCTCAAGCGATACCAATATCCTGCTCAAGGCCCGCCGCGGCTCGAACTAAAAGATGCCGCGGATTTGTCTACGGGCGATATATCGGCTTGTTAGTCACGATTGACGGCGCAAGGCGATTTGCCCGCATGACCGTGGACATTGATGGCTTTGGGTGTGATCGCTGCATCCGCCCTGCAGCTAAGGCACGCCAGTGTTACCGGCCGATTTTCATGCCTTGTGTACAGATCGGGGTTAACTGTTAGTTTTCAGGTATAGTTGACTTGCGGCGGCCATAGATGGCCCTATCTATTAATTGGAATCAGCTCAGTCTCAATGATTGTAGCTGTCTACTACGGGCGCGCACCTTAATCTCTCTCCTCCCGCGCGCCCTGGAAAGGATACGAGATGACGGACGTCATTCCTACAGGCGGCGAAGCAAGCCGGGATCCCGTTTACCCAGTTCTCCCGCTGCGCGATATCGTTGTTTTTCCCGGTATGATTGTGCCGCTGTTTGTCGGCCGTGAAAAATCGGTCAAAGCGCTTGAAGAAGTTATGCGCGACGACAAGCACATCCTTGTCGTCACCCAGAAAAATGCTCAGGACGATGATCCGGCGCCCGACCAGATCTACGATACCGGCACCATTGCGACCGTGTTGCAGCTGCTCAAATTGCCCGATGGTACCGTAAAGGTGCTGGTCGAGGGGCTACATCGAGCCACCATTGACCGCTATTTGCAGACCGAAGATTATTTCGAGGCCGAGGCGTCTATCCTGCCTGAGCCAAAAGAAGACCCTGTCGAGATCGAGGCCCTGTCGCGCTCAGCGCGGGCCGAGTTCGAGAGCTATGTGAAGCTGAACAAGAAGATTTCGGCTGAAGTGGTTGCTGCTGTCGGGCAGATCGAGAACCACGCCAAGCTAGCCGACACCATTTCCAGCCATCTGGTGATCAAGATCCAGGAGAAGGAGGACCTGCTGTCGAGCGTATCGGTTGTCGATCGTTTCCAGAAGATCCTAGGCCTGATGGAAGGCGAGATCGGTGTCCTGCAGGTGGAAAAACGCATCCGGAGCCGCGTTAAGCGGCAGATGGAGAAGACCCAGCGCGATTACTATCTTAATGAGCAGATGAAAGCGATCCAAAAGGAACTAGGTGATGGCGAAGAAGGCTCTAACGAAGTCGCAGAGATCGAAGAGCGGATCGCCAAGACTCGTCTGAGCAAGGAAGCCAAACTTAAGGCTGAAGGGGAGCTGAAAAAGCTCAAGGCCATGAGCCAGATGTCGGCTGAGGCCACTGTGGTGCGCAATTATCTTGATACGCTGCTCGGCTTGCCCTGGGGCAAGAAGAGCAAGGTTAAGCGTGACCTGGTGCTGGCCGAAAAGGTGCTCGACGAAGATCACTATGGTCTGGAAAAGGTCAAGGAACGCATTCTTGAGTATCTGGCCGTGCAGGGTCGTACCGGTTCGCTGAAAGGCCCGATCCTCTGTCTCGTCGGCCCTCCGGGCGTCGGCAAGACTTCGCTTGGCAAGTCCATTGCCAAGGCGACCGGTCGTGCCTTCGTGCGCATGGCGCTGGGCGGAGTGCGGGACGAAGCCGAAATTCGCGGCCATCGCCGGACCTATATTGGTTCGATGCCCGGCAAGGTGATCCAGTCGCTCAAGAAGGTGGGCAAGTCCAATCCGCTCTTTCTGCTCGATGAAATTGACAAGATGGGCCAAGACTTCCGTGGCGATCCGAGTTCGGCACTGCTTGAAGTGCTCGATCCGGAACAAAACCACACCTTTGCCGATCACTATCTCGAGGTCGATTATGACCTGAGCGACGTGATGTTCGTGATGACGTCGAATACGCTCAACATTCCCAGTCCGCTGATGGACCGCATGGAGGTTATTCGCTTGTCCGGTTATACCGAGCAGGAGAAGCACGCGATCGCCAAGCAACACCTGATCCCAGAAACGCTCAAGGAAAACGGGCTTGCTCCCGACGAGTTCGAATTGAGCGACGAGATGCTGACCGCCGTGATCCAGCGCTACACCCGCGAAGCGGGCGTGCGTAATCTCAAGCGCGAAATCAGCAAGCTAATGCGCAAGGCCGTGACTGAGATCGTCAAGACCAAGGCCAAGATTATCGTGATCGACGACGAAAAGCTGACCAAGTTCCTGGGTGCCGACATCTACACCCATGGTGAGATTGAAGCCGAGGCCCAGGTTGGTCTCGTGACCGGCCTAGCCTGGACATCTGTGGGTGGCGAATTGCTGATCATCGAAGGCGTGATGACGCCGGGCAAGGGTCGGATGACCGTGACCGGCAACATCAAGGAAGTGATGAAGGAATCGCTGACGGCGGCCACCGCCTATGTCCGGTCCAAGTCGATCGAATTTGGTATCAAGCCGCCGATGTTCGATACCCGTGACATTCACGTGCATCTGCCCGAAGGCGCAACGCCCAAGGACGGTCCATCTGCCGGCATCGGACTTGCAACGGCGATCGTTTCGGTGATGACCGGCATTGCTGTGCGCAATGACATCGCCATGACTGGTGAGATCACCTTGCGTGGCCGGGTGCTGCCCATTGGTGGCCTCAAGGAAAAACTGCTCGCAGCGCTCCGTTGTGGGATCAAGACTGTGCTGATTCCCGAAGAAAACGTCCGCGACCTCGCCGAGATCCCGGACATCGTCAAAGACGGCATGGAGATCATTCCAGTCAGCCGGATGGACCAAGTGATCAAGCATGCGCTAGTCAGCCAGCCCAAGCCGATCGAGTGGGACTTTGAAGCTACTGCAGCTGCAGCGGCGACCAAGGTAGAGGTACCAGCAGACGATACTGCTGCCGGCCTGCCGCACTAAGCCAAAAGCACAAAAAATTCAGGCGGTGGTCCCTCGGGGCCGCCGTTGACCTTCGTAGTTCCCGTGGATGCTATGAACGAGGATAGCATCGCCGATACTGAGTATGACCGGCTGATCGAATATTACGTCGATATCGCCATTGATAACCTCACCAATCCCAAAGCCAAACTGCGCTATTCCGACGCTGACTGCGAAGCGATGGTCGACTAAACTCGCGGTATGGCAGCACTAACACAAGAAGGCGGGCGCTTGCATCCGCCTTCTTGTGTTGGTGCGACTTCGTGGTTTGACCGGTTCATCGGGTTCGGAACAGGCCGGATTCTACGATGCGATCTTGTGGACGGATGCGGCGATACTTCTTTGCCGACCGTGTGTAGCTACTGCCTCGGCTTGTGGCAAATTCAGCAGACTGCTATCGGGAGGAGTCTGTATAAAAGCTCAGTATTCCCAAATACCTCTAGAACGCCATTCCAACGGCATGCTTTGGAGGCTTAGACCTCACAAGTTTCACGACGAAATCCTGATCGAAAACGGAGCTGAAGGCCTGAAAGCGCTAGGTTCTATGCCTTTGGAAGAATCATTTTCTTCGTTGATTTCGCTGATCGCAATTTTCGTGATCGTCAACTTCATGGCCAATATGTACGGCACGCTATGAGCTCTGTTCACTGAGGACAGTTTTGTCTGGAACGCCATAACGCCATGATGATCGGTTTGTCTCTGGGCGCCTATGGCTTGCACCATGCGGGCGCGCAGACATTTCTGATCGGACTCACTGTGGCTTGGCTGGGGGCGCTGGGCCCTGATCGTGGGCGTGTCGTGCGAAATGGTGGCGTTGCTGGTGATGGGGCTGGCCAATCATGGCTGGATCGTGTTCGCGCTGATGCTGCTTGCCCTGAGAGGTATTGGCATGCCTGCGCTGCAGTCGCTGATTATTGCCGATGCAGGGTGTTCTGGCGAGAACAGTCAGCCTAACAACGGTGTTTGCGCCGCTATTTTTCAGTTTTCTGTATTTTGACATCCGCGATTTCTGGCCAGAGCTGATCTGGATCATCGGAGGCGGATTGTATCTTTTGGCTCTGCTACTGATGCTGGGCGTCTAGCGGCGCATCACGAGCCCTACAGGCGGTGCATAACCTTATAGAACGGCGAAAAAGCCCAGAAAACCTGCGTAATTACGCAATGCGCACTTGTCGAGTTAATTTTTCCGGTCCATTAGCATCTTTGCACGGTCTGGCCTTGTCAAAAGCTCGAAAATTCTTGCGTTTCGCTCAGAAACGACCAAGGATTGCCGCGTTTTAATATTTGTCAGCGAGAGCGGGCAATTCACTCTGGGGAAACGCAATGAACAAGAACGATCTGATTGGCGTTGTCGCCGACAAGGCGACGATTACCAAGGCACAAGCTGCGGAAGCGGTTGATGCAGTGTTCGCCGCTATCACCGACACTCTCAAGGCTGGCGATGAGGTCCGTCTCGTTGGTTTCGGCACCTTTGCTGTGTCGCAGCGCAAGGCTTCAATCGGCCGCAATCCGGCCACCGGTGCCGAGATTCAGATTCCGGCTTCTAACCAGGCCAAATTCAAGCCCGGCAAGGGCCTGAAGGACGCAATCAACTAAGATCAGTCTTTTTTACTGATGTCGTGATTGGCCTCGAGCGTTTTGCGCCGGGGCCTTTTCATTTCATGTTCATTTGGTGATTGACGATAGCGGGTGGGGCTCTTAATCAAAGCCACCTTGCATCGGTCGAAACGACCCTGCGGGCGATTAGCTCAGTTGGTAGAGCGCTTCGTTTACACCGAAGATGTCGGCGGTTCGAGCCCGTCATCGCCCACCACTACCCTCCGTGATCGCAAAAGCGTCGTTCCGACCGATCGGCTGCTTCTGCCAGGCGCGCCAGGATAAACTGCGGTGCGATTCTGACGTTTCTCTTCAAGACAACGATGCTAACAGCTATTCTAGAAGGGCTTTTTTCACAACAGGAAACGGTTTCTTGATAATGTTACCTCAATCTGAATTTGGTCGCTTGACTTGATCATGGGGGGTCTGTAAACGAACCCCACGTTGCGCAGATGACCAGTTTATCCGTCGCTGCGGGAGTAGCTCAGTTGGTTAGAGCGCCGGCCTGTCACGCCGGAGGTCGCGGGTTCGAGCCCCGTCTCTCGCGCCACTCCTGACCTAAGGTTTGGGCACACAAATTGATAATAATCTCCATTCTTGCGACCTAACAAGCTTCACGCTTCCGTCCAGCTGGTTTTTCGGTCGATTTCCCATCGTCATTCCTTTTAGACATGTTCTGTGAAGCTGATTGGGCTTTGCTCACGAGTCCGCAATCGCTTTTTTGGCGTTCTCGGTTTTGGTCGATGGCGTTGCCTCTCTTGGCCACCATAGTCGAGTCAGATGCTGCACAAGCGTTGGCTTCTGGCGCGCCGGTTGCAAGCATCA
>JALBVE010000038.1 GCA_025050575.1 Candidatus Devosia symbiotica | reverse complement strand
CGGCGGACCACAAGTCATAGCTTTCTCTGTGACCTATCCAGCCTCCCTAATCCATCCGTGCCGCGGCGAACCAAATCGCAGCGTTGCATCCCGACATCGACATATTGGTCAACAACGGCGCACAGTTCATATCTGGAAACTTGGAAGATCACATTGACGAGCAAATCATCGGCGTGGTGAACTCGGCAGTCATAGGCACGATGATGCTGACCCGTCAGCTTCTGCCCTTGCTGAAGGCTCGGGCGCGCGGATATCCATAACGTCGTTTCGATGTCTGGTTTGCAGTATGCTAGATTTACTGGCGCCTCGCTTCCATTCAGGGCAGCGAAAGCCGCTCAAGACGGGTTTACGCAAGGCTTGGTAGGGGAACTGGCAGGAACCGCCGTGCGGATCAAATCGATATATCCGGGCATCATTGAGGACGTATCGCCCACGATGGCGGAATGGCACAGGACGCGTGGGAGAGGAAGGTCTATCCAATTAAAGACGTGGTTGACACCATACTCTACGCACTGTCCGCGCCTGCAAACGTGTCGCTGCGGCGAATCGTGATCGAGCGTAGCCGTTCTGATTTTCTACTGTAGCTCTGGTTGCCAGCCCACTCGGCAATGTTCGCTTGCCAACGGCGGATCATCGCCTGCTCTCGAGGCGCTTCGAATATCGACTAGATGACTACAACGGGGTTGATATCTGCCAGGCAAGACATAGGCTAGCGTTGTTCTGCGGGCAACTCAGGATGGATTCCGGTGTGCGGCGGGATAACCCGATGGATGGGAGCAGAATTGAGCAGCAGCGCTGGGCCGGCAATGGCTGAAACACCGCGTCCTTTACCGAATTCGCCATAGGGGCCGGGCCACATATTGTAGCTCGCCTTGGTAGAGATGATCATCTCATCGCGATAGGGGCGGAAGTCGCGCGCAATGACCTGACCAAACATCTCTTCGGACAAGCCGGCCGGTGAGCCGTAATTATTGGCCAGATCGAAATGGATGATGCCGGCGTCAAAGGCGTGATCGAGGATTTCTATGGTAGAGGAATAGTCGCGTATGCCACCAAAATTCTGCCACAGGCCCAGGCTGACCACCCGCAGCTGCAGACCGGAGCGACCGGAGTGGCGGTATTGCATGGTATCATAGCGTGCCGTATCGGCCCGATAGGTCATAGTAAGCTCCTGTCATATTCTGATTTGGCCACGCGCGCCGCCAATGGTATGAGCAAGTCAATCAACCCACCGCAAAGTCATATGATGCCTAATCTGTCCCAAGACGATCTGCCATACAAGGTTATGGCAATCTATAAATTCGCCGACCTTTCCGATGCCGGGGCGATCCAGCCGGCGCTGGCGACACTGTGCGACAGCAACAATATCAAGGGAACGCTGATCCTGGCGCCCGAGGGCATTAATGGCACCGTGGCCGGTACGGCTGCCGCGATCGACAGGCTAGCGACATGGCTAATCGAGACCGGCCCGTTCGGGGCGCGACTGAAGGGGGCGGAGCTGAAATATTCGGCCGCCAGCGAAATGCCGTTTCTGCGGATGAAAGTGCGGCTGAAGACCGAAATCGTCACGCTGCGCGCGCCCGAGGCCAATCCAACCAAGCAGGTGGGCATCTATGTCGAGCCGGCCGACTGGAACAGACTGATCGAGCGCAATGACGTGGTGCTGGTCGATACCCGCAATGATTACGAAGTGGGGCTGGGCACGTTCCAGCGCGCGCTGAACCCAGCAACGGCTAATTTCACCGAGTTCAAGGATTATGTAGCGACCCATCTCAATCCCCAGCGGGATAAGAAGGTGGCGATGTTTTGCACCGGCGGCATCCGCTGCGAGAAGGCCTCGAGCTATCTGCTGAGTCGCGGGTTTGAAGAGGTGTTTCACCTCAAGGGCGGGATTTTGAAATATCTCGAAGAGATGCCCGAGGCGGAGAGCTGGTTTACCGGGGAGTGCTTTGTGTTCGACGAGCGGGTCTCGGTGGGCCACGGGCTGATCGAGGGCGATGCTAGCCTGTGCCGGGCCTGCCGGCACCCGCTGATGGCGGCAGACCGGGCCGACCCGGCCTATCATGAGGGTGTGAGCTGCCCGCATTGCGTAGATGAGATCGCCAAGCATGCGGCGGCGCAGGAACGGCAGAAGCAGATGGAACTGGCCGCGCAATGCGGCGGCGCGCATCTGGGCGATGGCGTGGCCAAGGCCGCGGCGGCGGCACGGGCTCGCAAGTGGGCCGAGGCGGAGGCGTCGCGAGCGCGCAATGCGATGGCGGCGGCCAGAGCAGCCAAGGCATGAGCCAGACCTCAGGGATCGTGCTGGCGATTGATACGGCAGCGCCCCGATTACAATTGGCCCTGCTGCTGGCTGACGGCAGCGTCGATGTGTCAATCGATGAGATCGCTGCCGGCCAGGCCGAGGCGATTTTTGGGCGGATTGCCGCGTTGCTGGCGCGCAATGGGGTGGGATACGCCGATCTGGGCCGAGTGGTGACGACAACCGGACCGGGCTCGTTTACCGGGCTGCGCATCGGGCTGAGCGCGGCACGCGGCATCGGGCTGGCGCGGGGCATAGCGGTGATCGGGGTGCCCAGTCTGCTGGCGTTATCACTGAGCGTTGCGGGCCCCTCGACGGTGCTACTCGATGCACGACGGGACGAGGCCTATTTCCAGGTGTTTGCCGCCGCCGGTGTGGCGCTGACGCCGCCCGATCTGTTGCCGATGGCACTGGCGCAGGCGGCGACGCCGCCCGGCACCGCGCTGATCGGTTCGCTCTTTGTCGACATTGCCCTGCTGGCCCGATATGGCGCCGTGGCCGACCCGGCCAGCCATGTGCCCGAGGCAAGCTATGTGCGCGATGCCGACGCCAAGCCACAGACGGCCGGGCGGGTTGAAAGGATCAAGCCATGATCAAGCTATGGATGGCCCCGGGCGGGCTGCATATCGAGCCGGGACAGGCCAAGGATGCCGGCGATCTGGCAGCAATCCACGCCAATGGATTTTATCGCGGCTGGCCAAATGCGGAATTCGCCAGCTTTCTGAGCGAGCGTGAGACGCCGGTCTATGTCGCGTGCGACGCCAAGCGGCGGATTGCTGGCTTTGCGCTGATACGGATTAGCGCCGATGAGGCCGAATTGCTGACCATTGCGGTTGACCCGATATGGCGCGGCAAGGGGTTGGGGCAAGCTTTGCTGAAGGCTGCGCTTGACGATCTACTGATGAGCTCGGCCAAGCGGATGTTTCTTGAGGTCAGCGAAGAGAACGTGGCGGCGCTCAAGCTCTATCAGCGGCAGGGCTTTACCACCATTTCAAGCCGCAAGGGTTATTACCCCAGGGCCGATGGCTCAGCAGCCACCGCGCTTGTCATGGCGCGCGATCTTGGATAACCCGGTTGCAGGATAAGGCCGGTTGGGAGTCATGGCATGAGCAAAAGCCAGACTGACCCGACGCTGGAAGAAGCCTGCGTCGCCCAAGGGATGCGCATGACCGACCAGCGCCGCGTGATTGCGCAGGTGATCGAGGCGGCTTCCGATCATCCCGATGTGGAAGAGCTATATCGCCGCGCATCGGCGATTGATGATCAGATTTCGCTGTCGACAGTGTATCGCACGATCAATCTGTTCAAAGAGGCGGGTCTAGTCACCAAGCATGACTTCAAGGATGGCAGGGCCCGGTTCGAGTTGATTCCGGACGAGCACCACGACCATCTGATCGATATTCGCAGCGGCGCGGTGATCGAGTTCCGCAATGAGGAGATCGAGGCGATCCAGGAAGTCATTGCCAAGCGGCTTGGCTATCGGCTGGTCGATCACCGGCTCGAGCTCTATGCGGTGCCGGTCGAGACCGAGGCCAAAGGAAAGCGCTGACCTGGCCGCATCCGTGCGGGCAAACCAATGGATGCAATTTTAGCCAGTAAGCCTAACGCCCAGAACTATTTTGGCGGTAAGGTTTGGTTAGCTATGACTGCCTCCTGAATTTATGGAGGCCATGATGGTTTAGCAAATAGTTATCGTGTGGGCGACCGTGATGGCGACAATCGCCTGGTTCGTCCGCGATGAGCGAAAGCGGATCGCTCAGGCAACGCTAGCATAGGCAGCGCAATATGATGCGCAGACTCCGGTCTACCACCATCAATCCAGCGATTTGCCAGAGTAGCCCATCCTAGCACGACGCAGCAGCGGGCTGCACCCGGAGCAGCGTGCATTCCTTGAGGCATTTGCCGAGACGGCCTAACCGGCCCCGCCCATGGCGTTTTTTAAGCCTGGCGATGATCTTGGCGGCCTTGAGCATCAGGGCCACGCCGATATCGGCGGGTGACGCGACTGGCGTGACATTGGCCCAGATCGGAATCGACAGCTCATAGGTCTGCTCGCGATCATCGAGAATTTCGCTGAGCACGGCACGGACGTGCCCGGTGATGCGGCGGGCGAGTCGGGGCATGCGGCTGCTTATCCTGCACGGCAATGTCGATAAGTTCTAAAGTCATATAGATTCCAAGGGAGCCCGCAGCGCTAGGCGCGCACTCGGATGATCCCGAGCTCTTAACGCACCATGGCGCAAATAGTTGTTCTGCGGCAGTGCTTTATTATTGAGAGTGCGCCTAGGTCACACCTTGACAGCGTATTCAACCCGTCCAACGTTGCCGAAAAGGCGTAGATAGCGCGCGATTTCCTCGGGCGAGCCAGTGGCCTTGGCAAGATTGTCGGACAGCTTGACCACGGGATGACCATTGGCTTGACTAACCTTGGCGACGATGGAAATCGGGTCCATCCCGGGGTTTGGCCCGTCGGGCTCGCAGCCGGAGAAGTCATTGGTCAGATTGGTACCCCAGCCAAAGGCCATGCGGACCTTGCCGTCGAAATGCAGATAGGCCTCCTCGATCATGTTAACGTCGAGCCCGTCAGAAAAGATCAGCAATTTGTCGCGCGGATCGCGCCCACGACTTTTCCACCATTTGATGATGCGTTCGCCACCAGCAATGGCAGGAGCGCTGTCGGGCCGAAAACCGGTCCAGTCGGCTACCCAATCGGGAGCGTGTTCGAGAAATGAGTCGGTGCCAAAAGCATCAGGCAGCACAATCTTGAGATTGCCGTCATAATAGCGCTCCCAGTCGGCGAGCACCTGATAGGGCGAGGCGATCAGGGCCTGGTCACTGGTGGCCAGCGCGGCGAGCACCATGGGTAGCTCATGGGCATTGGTGCCCAGAGCTTCCAGATCAGTATCCATGGCCAGCTTGACGTTGGAGATGCCGGTGAGATTGTCGCCGATACCCTCCTTGAGTGCATCGACGCACCAACGCTGCCAGAGGAAGGAATGGCGACGCCGGGTGCCAAAATCAGAAATGCGCAGATCAGGCAGTTTTTTCAGGCGCTCGACCTTCTCCCACATCTTGGCCTTGGCTCGGGCGTAGAGCACGTCCAGGGTAAAGGGGCCGTAATGCTTGAGTGCGGCGCGGCTGCGCAGCTCATTAATGATGGCCAGGGCCGGGATTTCCCACATCGAGGTCTCGACCCACAGGCCGGGAAACTCGAGTACGAACTGGCCGTCGCGGCCCTCCAGACTGTATTCGGGCAGGCAGAAATCGGCGAGCCACTTGAGGAAATCGGGCTTGAAGATCTGCTTGCTACCATAAAAGCTATTGCCGGCTAGCCAGATCATTTCTTTTTTGGTGAAGCGCAATTCGCGGACGTGATCGAGCTGGGCGCGCAGCTCCTCGATGTCGATCTCGTCGGCTAGACGTACCGATCTGGTGCGGTTGATCAGGCTGAAGGTGGCGCTGACCTTGGGGTAGAGCCCCCAGATCATCTGCAGCATCAGGATCTTGTAGAAATCGGTATCGAGCAGGCTGCGCACGATCGGATCGAGCTTCCAGGTGTGGTTATATATCCGGCGCGCCATATCAGTAAAAGTGGCCATTATCGTTCCCCGTTCGCGGCATGGCTTGTACCGCGCAGGGGTAGAGTTGGGAAGGCCAGGGGTGAGGGGATTGGTTCGGCGACGCTTAGATTAGGGCTGATTTGGCGCGGTTGAAGCGAGATTGCTGGACAGGTAGACTATCTGGTATTCGAGCGACTGTTCAGCGCCAGATGAAGTCTTGACTGGCGTGAGACCAATGAATTTGCCGAGCAAAGCCTCGGCGCCCACTTTGGCATCGGCGGCAATTGTCATTGTGTTTGCCCGCTACGCCGAGACCAGCATCACGACCTCGTAGGTTTTCGCATATTTAGCGATGTCGCTGCGGCAAGGATCCCCCAAATTAGGCAAGATCGCGTCAAACTCGGTGGCATTGAGCGTCACCCGCTTGATGCTACTAACCTTGGCCGATGCTTTGCCTGCAGCGTCTGCGCTAGCGACACCCGGAAGGTCAAGCGAAACGTCGCATTGGGCATCGGTGAAAGCGGGGTATGTCCTGCGCCCGGAGAAATAGAGGTGCCCACCTTCATCGTGCCGCCCAGCGCAACCGCGGTGAAGCCTGATGCAAGCGGCACTGGGACCGGTGTAGCGCGGCCGGCTAGTCCAGCGACGAAGAGAATTCCAATAGCTCTAAACATTAATTGCAGCCCCCATTACAGAGGGGAAGTTCACTCATCGGCGCCTTGGATCAGAAATTTCCAGAATCGATGATCGACTTGCCCCACCAAGATGATGGAGAACAAACGTCGTCCTGCCGACCGCGTTGGTCCCTAAGTAAACTACGAAATAGGCCGCTGGTCGCCGAGTTGAAACCGCTCGAAGCGATGCAGCGCTTGGTCCGCCGCTGCCCTGCCCTCTGCCCCCACATCCTGCAGCCAAGTCTCTTGCTGGATGAAGAGCTTGCCGGCGCTGCGGTCGGTTTTGAGGTCGAGGGCGGCAACGATGGTGTCGCCCATTAGCACGGGGTAGCGCGAAATAGCCGCGATGGCGTTTGGTGGTGGTCAGATAGGCCTCGAACAGATGGTCATAACCAAACACCAGGCTGAGCCGCTTGAGCTGGATGATCAGCAGATCAAAGGGCAACAGGATATGGACCAGATGGGGTGGTTCGCTGGCGGGCGCTTCGAGCGTAGCCGGTTCGGCCCAGTGCAGCACCCTGTCATTGCCGGCAATGGTCAGCGGCATCAGCTTTCTGGCGCGGACACGGCTGTCGATCAGCGCCTTGATGGCGGTCTTACTGGATGGCTCCGGGTGGCAGATGGAATCAAGACTGATCAGACCCTGGCTGCACAGGGCATGATCGAGCTTGTAGGCGAGGATCTGGCGGACGGTGGCTGGCCTGGGTAAGCCCGCATCGCCAAAGTGGCGCGCCATCAGATCATAGGTCTTGAGCATGCTCTGGCGGGCTGAGACGGCGAACAGTCCCTGATAGAACAGCATTTCGAGCACGCGCTTACTGGGCTTGCAACTGACCCAGGGATGATTCTTGTCGACCAGGGTATCATCGGCGATATCATGGATCGACAGCAGCTCCTCGCGGCGCAGGCGCTTGAGCATGGCCGCGCGCTCGGCGAGAGGTAACCGTGCCGAACCATTTATCCGGCGTGAGGCTGCGGGCCTTCATAGCGGAGATGAAAAGGGCAGATCCGCGCTAGACACGTAGCTGAGGGCATGGGTCCAATATTCGAACACCGATTTATCGATGGGCTGGGCCTAGACGAGATCGGTGCGGCGGTAATCGGGAATGTGGGAGAACAGGATGTGGTGGTGGCAGCGCTCGATGACGTTGACGGTGTCGATCTGCACATAGCCCAGATGGGCGATGGCAGCGCGTGTCGCCTCGAGGCCAGCATCTAAAGAGGGCAAAGCTGTCGAGCTACTGGGCAGCAATCCAGAGATGGCGGGCACGGGCAATATCAAGAACAAGCAGGGCTTTGGCCAAAGCGGGCATCCGAATCTGGTGGATGGTGAGCATGGCGAGCGCGGGGCACGCCGGTCAATCGGGCTGGCCAGATAGCACCATGGCTAGCGCAAGCGGGCAGCCGAGGAATGGCGATGAGAAGAAAAATGGTGGAGCCTAGCGGGATCGAACCGCTGACCTCTTGCATGCCATGCAAGCGCTCTCCCAGCTGAGCTAAGGCCCCATTTTATGGGTCTTCGGTTGTCAATTGCCGTCTGAAGCGAGGCGGAACCTATTGGATGATCCCGACCCTTGCAAGTGCCTAAATAACACTTTTTTGATCAACCGGCCGAGCGTGTCGGCTGATTAAAAAATCGCCTGAAATCAGAGCTCGTCGTCGGTATTGACGTCAAAATCGAGCTCGTCGTCATCTTCATCCTCTTCGAGGAAGGTGTCGACGTCATTGTCGCTCAGATCATCATCGACTTCGACGTCATCGGTCTCTGGAATATCCTCGTCGCCGGATTCCTCGGCGTCGACTTCCTCGAGCGAAACGATCTCGGGATCGGTGATATCCTCGATCTCGTCTTTAACCGGCTTGATCAGCTTGGCTTTGACGGGCGCAGCCTTGGACGTCACAGTGGCCTGCTCGAAATAGGAGCGCGGATAGCTCTTGCCAGTATAGGGCGAAACAATCGGGTCGAGATTAAGATCGTAGAATTTCTTGCCCGTATCAGGGTCGGTCCGCTTGGTGCCGCGGTCGGAACTGGCCATCTATGTTCCTCCTGGATGGGTTTGGTGGGCTTTTTCGCCCCATGTTTTGGTCCGTCCGGTTATGGACAAAGCAAGCCCCCTGTCAAACCGAAAATGTGGACAGGTGCTTCCCACGCCGACGGGGTGATGGCAATAGCAGCGCTGACCATGTTAAGTCCGGACTACCCATGACCGAGATAAAGCCAAGCTCCGCTCCGCTCACCGCCCACGGCGCCGATCCGCTCAGAGGCCGCTTCGTGACGCCCAGCGACGCCAGTATTTCGCAGCGCGCGCTACTGCTGGCAGCACTGAGCTTGGGAGAAAGCAGCATCGTCGGATTGCGTGCGTCCCCGGAGGTACTGAGCTGCGTTGACGTGTTGCGCCAGTTGGGCGTGCGCATTGAACAGTCCGGCGAGAGCTGGCAGGTGCACGGGCTGGGGGTAGTCGGCCTGCTGCAGCCGGAAACGGCGCTGAAGTCTGGACATTCAGCCGATGGGCTGGCCTTGCTGCTGGGGCTGCTGGCGCCCTATGGCTTTGCCACTCTGTTCAGCGCCAGCCCGACCCTAGACGAGGAAGTCGACTCGGCGCTGCTGGACGGGTTGGGGGCGATTGGCGCCCGCGTGGAGCAGCGCAACCCGGACGGGATCACCCTACAGGGCGCTTGCCTGCCCCTGCCCGTGCGACAGAAACTGACCACGCCCAGCGAAGTGGTCAAAACCGCGTTGTTGCTGGCCGGATTGCAGATCGCCGGCGACAGCGAAATCTACGAGGCGGTGGCGACGCGCGACCACACCGAAAAATTGCTGGTGGCTTTTGGCGCCGATATCACGGTGACGCCGGATGCCGATGATAGCGAGGGTGCAACGATTCGTCTGGTGGGGCTGCCCGAACTCGCGTCACAGGTAATCAAGGTTGCGGGCGACCCCTCGGCGGCGGCTTTCGCCATCGTGGCGGCGCTGATCATTAAGGGCAGCGAGCTGCTGGTGGAGAACGTGCTGATCAACCCGCTGCGCACCGGGCTAATCGACACGCTGCTGGAAATGGGCGGCAATATCGAGTTTCTCAACCAGCACGAGACAGCGGGCGAGCATGTCGCCGATCTGCGGGTGCGCTCGAGCTGGCTCAAAGGGGTGCGGGTAAACAAGCACCATGCTAGCGCCATGGCCGATGACATTCCAGCGCTGGCGATGGCAGCGGCCTTTGCCGAGGGCGAAACGGTTATTGAGGGATTTGTCGCGCCGGGTGAGCCTGGTGGCGGCAGGTTGGAGTGGCTGGCGGCTGGGCTGCGGGCCAACAAGGTCAATGTGCGCACCGATGCGGACAGCCTGACCATTGTCGGCGACAGTAAGGTGCCTGGCGGCGGCAGTGTGGACAGTCACGGGGACGCCGCCATCGCGATGGGCTTTGCCGTGTTGGGTCTGGCCAGCCGACACAAGGTGATAATCCAGGATGCCAGCGCGATTGTGGACAGTTTCCCTGATTTCGTAGCCATCATGACAGCCCTGGGTGGCCGGTTTCTACCCAATAAGGGACGCTAAAAGATGATCATTGCCGTGGACGGACCGGCCGCATCAGGAAAAGGCACGCTGGCCGCTGGCCTGGCCCAGCACTATCGATTGCCGCATCTGGATACTGGGCTACTGTATCGCGCGGTGGGCTGGTCGGTGCGCGAGATTGCCGACGGCCCTGAATTTGAAGCCCAGGCCATTGCCACCGCGCAGGCACTGGATGCGGCGCATCTGAGCGATCTTGAGGCGCTGATTAGTGCTGAAGCCGGGATCTTTGCCTCGCGCGTGGCGGTGATTGACGAGGTGCGGGTAGCGATGCGGACCTATCAGCGCGATTTTGCCGGCCAGCCAGGCGGCGCCGTGCTCGATGGCCGCGATATCGGCACTGTGATCTGCCCGGGTGCTGACGCCAAGCTGTTTATCACGGCCGACAGCAAGGTATGTATGGAGCGGCGCGCGCGCCAGCTGGAAGCGCGCGGGCTCAGCGTTGACCGCTATGGTCTCTATCACCAGATAGAAGAGCGCAACGCCCGCGACATGGCCAATCCACATGGCGGCTTTTACAAAGCGGACGACGCGCACTTGCTCGATACGACGCTTCTCGATATAGAGACGTCACTCCGCGCAGCCATCGCGATTGTCGATGGGACCATGGCGCGCAAGGCAGGGCTGTAACGGCTCAAAATCCAACCTTGTGCGAATCAGCCCCCGGCGATCAGCCTTAGCGAGGCGAGTGGATCGTTACCAAATTCATCGCCGTTTCCGAATGGTCCGTGTGCCGGCTGCTGACTTGATCAGCAGACGAGTCCCATTTTTGGCGATGCTCACCCCCCCCAACCACCGGCGCAAACGGAGAAGATATTTGGCACAGCAAACTGTGACGAAAGAAGATTTTGAATCGCTGTTAATGGATTCGTTCGTTGATAACGAGCCACTAGAAGGCACCGTCGTCAAGGGCACTGTCGTTGCGATCGAAAAAGACCTGGCCATCATTGATGTTGGTCTGAAGACCGAAGGCCGTATCCCGCTCAAGGAATTCGGCGCTGCCGGCCGTGACGGCCTTATCAAGGTCGGCTCGATTGTCGAGGTCTATGTTGACCGCGTCGAGAATGCTGCTGGCGAGGCAGTTCTGAGCCGCGAGAAGGCCCGTCGTGAAGAGAGCTGGGTCAAGCTCGAAGTCATGTACACCAATAATGAGCGCGTTGAAGGCACTATCTTCAACCAGGTCAAGGGCGGTTTCACCGTCGATCTCGAAGGCGCCGTTGCGTTCCTGCCCCGTTCGCAGGTCGATATTCGCCCGATCCGCGATATTGCTCCGCTGATGAACGTGCCGCAGCCTTTCCAGATTCTGAAGATGGACAAGCGTCGCAGCAATATCGTCGTGTCGCGTCGTGCCATTCTTGAAGAGTCGCGCGCCGAACAGCGTTCGGAAATCGTGCAGCAGCTTGAAGAGGGTCAGATTGTCGACGGCGTGGTCAAGAACATCACCGATTACGGTGCGTTCGTTGATCTGGGCGGCATTGACGGTCTGCTCCATGTCACCGACATCGCATGGCGTCGTGTGAACCATCCTTCAGAAGTACTGACGATCGGCGAGATCATCAAGGTCCAGATCGTTCGTATCAACCACGAGAGCCACCGTATCTCGCTGGGCATGAAGCAGCTGCAGGCTGATCCATGGGAAGGCATTGAAGCCAAATACCCGATCGAGGCCAAGTTCACCGGTCGCGTCACCAACATCACCGACTACGGTGCATTTGTTGAGCTAGAGCCAGGCATTGAAGGCCTGATCCACGTGTCCGAGATGAGCTGGACCAAGAAGAACGCCCACCCCGGCAAGATCGTTTCGACCTCCCAGGAGGTCGAAGTTGTCGTGCTCGAGGTCGATCCGGACAAACGCCGCATTTCGCTGGGCCTCAAGCAGACCATGGCCAATCCTTGGGAAAACTTCGCCGAGAAGTTCCCCGTGGGCGCCATCATCGAAGGCGAAGTTAAGAACAAGACCGAATTCGGCCTGTTCATTGGCCTGGATGGCGATGTCGACGGCATGGTCCACCTCTCCGATCTCGATTGGCAGAAGTCGGGCGAAATCGCTCTGGAAGACTATAACCGCGGTGACATGGTTTCGGCCAAGGTCCTCAATGTTGACGTCGAGAAGGAACGCATTTCTCTGGGCATCAAGCAGCTGTCGACCGGCGAAGTCGCCGATACTGCCGGCGCCGAAGGCGGCATCCGCAAGGGTTCGATCGTCACCGGCACCGTGACCGAAATCAATGAAGGCGGCATCGAAGTCCGTCTCGCCGACAGCAAAATGACTGCCTTCATCCGCCGCGCCGACCTTAGCCGCGATCGCAACGATCAGCGTCCTGAGCGGTTCAGCAAGGGTGAAAAGGTCGACGCCAGCGTCACCCAGTACGATCGCAAGATCCAGCGCATCCAGCTCTCGATCAAGGCACTTGAAATCGCCGAAGAAAAAGAAGCTGTTGCCAATTACGGTTCGTCCGCATCGGGCGCATTGCTGGGCGACATCCTGGGCGCTGCCCTCAAGGATCGCGAAAAAGAATAGGATTTGGCTCCTGCACAACTTGTTGCAAGCAAAACTTCGGGCCCGCGCTTCACAGCGCGGGCCTTTTGCTTTCTAATGAGCTGATGACATCCGAGATGCGCTGGCGGCCCCTGATAGTTTCTGATCTGCCTGCGGTTGAGGCCATAGCCAAAATCGTGCATCCCGATTTCCCCAAGGATGGGGCGGTGTTTGCCGAACAGCAACGGCTTTATCCGGATGGGACGCGTCTGCTTGAGCTGGACGGTGTGCCAGCAGGCTATGTGCTGAGCCATCCCTGGCACTTCAAGCAATTGCCCGAGCTCAATGCCCTACCGGGCGCTGTGCCCGAATATGCCAACACCTATTACATTCATGACCTGGTGCTGCTCAACAAGGCGCGCGGCACCGGGGCGGCCGCCAAGATCGTGGGCGAGATCCAGCGCCATGCCCGCGGGCGCGGCTTTGCCAATATGAGCCTGGTGGCGGTCAATGGCTCGGTGCCCTTCTGGCACAAGCACGGCTTTCGCGCGGTGGCGCCAAGCGCACTGGCGGCGGAATTGGTCGCCAAGCTGAACAGCTATGAGGCGGCAGCCCGGTTCATGGTCAAGACCTTTTGATGCGCCGATCTGATCTGCCAGACGCCATTATAGGCCATAGTCGGCTTGTCCAAAAGCTCCATCACGCTTGACGAGTTGGTCCGGCTTTGGCAGGTTGGAATTGTCACGAGAGACAAATGGGACGGCGCCCAATCAATCGGAGTCTGGGATGATCAAGTCGGAACTTGTCGAGAAGCTTGCAGCAGAGAATCCTCATCTGTTTCAACGCGATATCGAGAACATCGTCAATGCGATCCTTGATGAGGTCGGAAACGCGATGGCGCGCGGCGATCGTGTCGAGCTGCGCGGCTTTGGCGCCTTCTCAGTAAAGAACCGGCCGGCACGCATCGGGCGCAATCCGCGCACCGGAGAGCAGGTGGATGTGGGCGAGAAATACGTGCCGCAGTTCAAGGCCGGCAAAGAAATTCGCGAACGGCTTAACCGCTTATAACAGGGTCAGAGCTCCATAGGCACGCAAGGTAATGATCAACAAAATCGTCGGTCGGGTGGTGCTGGTGCCGCTATGCCTGGGGCTGGTGGTGTTTGCGCTAGCGAATCGGCATTTCGTGGTAGTCAATTTCAACCCGTTTGCACCGGGTGATGTGATGGCGGCGCCTGGCTATGGCGTGCCGCTATTCGTGGTGCTTTATGTAGTGCTGCTGATTGGCGTGCTGGCCGGTGGCATTTCCACTTGGTTCGCACAGGGTCCGCATCGAAACCGCGAAAAGCATTGGCGCCGCGAGGCCCAAACCCTCAATGGCGAGCTGGAAAAGCTGCGCAAATCCCCGCGCGAGCCGTCCAGCGGTACTGCCGAAGTTGACGATCTATTGGATCTGCGCTGAGCGCCCCTATGGCCGACCCCCTGATTATCAAGATATGTGGCATCAAGACTCCCGACATTCTAGAAACGGCGATTGCAGCCGGTGCCGATATCGTGGGCTTCATGCATTTCGCGCGCTCGCCGTGCCATTCCAGCGTCGAGGTGATCGCCGATCTGGTCTCACAGGCGAGAGGGCGAGTGCAGACCTGCGTGGTGCTGGTCAACCCGGATAATAGCTGCGTCGCCGAATTTGCAGCGCTGGGCCCCGACTGGATCCAGCTACATGGCCCGGAAACCCCATGTCGGGTGGCCGCCATCCGAAGCGAAGCCGGCGTGGAGATCATGAAGGCCATGCCGATCAGCTCGGCCGAGGATGTGGCGCAGGTGACCACCTTTGCCGAGGTCGCCGACAGTATTCTGCTCGATGCCCGGCCCCCCAAGGGGGCCGACCGACCGGGCCGATTGGGCGATACCTTCGACTGGGCACTGCTCAAGGTGCTTGATCCGTCTATCCCCTTCATGCTTTCAGGTGGTCTAACATCGACGACTGTTGCCGATGCCATAAAGATCGTGCGCCCGTTTGGGGTGGATGTGTCTTCGGGGGTGGAGAGCGCACCGGGGGTCAAGGACAAGCGGCTGATCGAAGCGTTCATCCAGAATGCGCGCGCCGCCGTATAAGCGAGAGCCCTTCGGTCAACCGGCCGGACCGGGTTGACAAGCAAAGAAAACACAGCCGTGGATACCGAAAGCCTCAATTCCCTGAGCAACGGCCCCAATGAACATAGCCGGTTCGGCATGTTTGGCGGGCGGTTTGTCGCTGAAACGCTGATGCCGCGCCATATTGGATGCGCTGCCGCAGGCAGGCGCCGACATTATCGAACTGGGCATGCCGTTTTCCGACTCGATAGCTGATAGTGTGGCTATTCAGCTGGGCGGGCCAGCGGGCACTGGCAGCGGGGCAGACGCTGCGTGGCGCGCTCGGCACGGTCGAGAATTTCCGCCGCAAGGACGAGACCACGCCGATCGTGCTGATGGGCTATTACAACCCAATCTATATCTTTGGCGTGCCGGCCTTCGTCGCCGCGGCCAAGGCGGCCGGTGTTGACGGGCTGATCATTCTTGATTTGCCGCCCGAGGAAGATGATGAGCTATGCCCGCCTGCGATGGTGGCGGGGCTGAACTTCATCCGGCTGACAACGCCGACGACCGACGACAAGCGGCTGCCGGCAGTGCTAAAAAACAGTTTGGGCTTTGTCTATTACGTCTCAATGATCGGGATTACCGGCGCAGCGCTCAAATCGCATGGCGCGGTAAGCGACGCCGTCGCTCGGATTCAGAGCCATACAGATCTGCCGGTGGCGGTGAGTTTTGGTATCAAGGCGACTGAGGACGCCGCCGATATTGGTCGTCATGCCGATGGCATTGTAGTGGGCACGGTGCTGGTCGACGCCGTGGCTAGGTCGCTGGTAGATGACAAGGCAAGCGAGACGACAGTGGCTGCGGTGCGCGATCTGGTGGCCAATCTAGCCGCCGGCGCGAAACGCTCGCGATCATGGGGCTATCCACAGGCCTCAGAGTTCCTTTGCCCTTGTGCGCCACCCCTGATAAGAATTGCCATAATTTCAAGCTTAGGTGACGCCGACATCACCACGCGAGGCCCGCCATGAACTGGATCGACAACTTCGTCCGCCCCAAAATCCGCTCGATCCTGGGCAACAAATCCCAGATCGCCGAGAATTTGTGGGTCAAGGATCCTGAATCCGGCGAGATGGTGTTCTACCGCGACCTGGAAGCCAATCAGTGGGTAGTGCCCAATTCGGGCTACCACATGAAGATCAAGCCGACTGACCGGCTCAAGACCTTCTTTGACGAGGGTGCCTATAAGCTGGTGAGCGTGCCCAATGTACCGGTCGATCCACTGAAATTCCGCGACCAGAAGCGCTATATCGACCGGCTCAAAGAAAGCCGCGCCAAGACCGGTTTTGAAGACGCTGTGCTGGTGGCGACAGGCAAGCTCTATGCGCGCGAGGTTGTCGTGGCGGTTCAGGATTTCGATTTCATGGGCGGCTCGCTCGGCATGGCGGCCGGTCAGGGCATTATCACCGGGCTTGAAACCGCCGCCAACCAAAAGACGCCATTTGTGCTGTTCGTCGCTTCGGGCGGCGCGCGGATGCAGGAAGGTGTACTCAGCCTGATGCAGATGCCGCGCACCACAGTGGCGGTGCTGCGGCTGCGCGAAGCAGGGCTGCCATTCTTTGTGGTGTTCACCGATCCGACCACGGGCGGGGTGACCGCGTCCTACGCTATGCTGGGCGATGTGCATATTGCCGAGCCCGGGGCGCGGATCGGCTTTGCCGGTGCCCGCGTGATCGAGCAGACTATTCGCGAGAAGCTGCCCAAGGGCTTTCAGCGTTCGGAATATCTGTATGAGCACGGCATGGTGGACATGGTGGTCCATCGCCACGATCTGCGGTCAACCATCGGCTCGCTTGCGGCCATTCTGACCAAGACCGATTCTCCCGGGGCCCTGGCCAATACGGCGGTGCGGGCTGTGGCCCGCAGCAGCATGCGTGACGCCGCCGTAGCGGCAGAGGGCGACGACGCTGATCTGTATACGCCGCCCAATGCAGCGCATGCCGAGTAGCGGTTTACCTCGGATTAAGGACAAAGAGAGTAGTTCTAGTATCGGATGCAGCGTGCTAGTGATGTTTTGTCACCGGCATTAGTATTGCGCAGTGCGAGGATCATCCCATGTTCAAACTTTCCTTGCCGATTGCCAGCAAGCTGCTCTCCCCTGGCGCTGCTGGGCTCTGCCATGCTGGTCAGTTTGGGCGTCAGCATTGCCAGCTATGAACTTGGCAGCCTCGCGCTTCGCTGCGCGGCCGAAACCACTCTAGCCACACTGGCCAGCGAACGTTCAGCGGCGCTATCAACCTATCTCAAATCAGTGGAGGGGATCTGATCGCCACGTCGCGCTCAGAGGCTGCCGTCCAGGCGCTGCGTGCCTTTGGTGGGGCCTGACTGCAATTCAAGGTAGATCCGACCGCCGAAATGCGCAAGCTCTATGTCGATGACGATCCCGACAAGAATGATCTGTCGGCACTGGAAACGCTGGGGACGATCGGCGGCTATGACGCCACCCATATCGGCTTCCATGCCGGGTTCTGCAGACAGGTCCAGGCGCGCGGCTATCGCGACATAATATCTGTTCGATCTAAAGGGAAACCTGCTGTATTCGATGAGCAAATCGGCCGATTTTGGTACCAATTTTACTGCTGACGGCCCGTTTGCCGATTCGCCGCTGGGCAAGGTGATCCAGGACGCGCTGGCCATGGAGGGCACGATCGATATCGTCGTCTCTGATTTTGCCATCTATGCGGCAGCCAACAATCAGCCAGCGAGCTTTTTTGCCAAGCCCCTGTTCAATCCCGCCAGCCGCAAGCTGGGCGTTCTAGCGCTGCAACTGCCGAGCAAGCGAATCTACGACGTGGTCGGCGACCGCGAAGGCAATGATGCACTGATGAGCAAATTTGCCAGCCCGGTGCTGGATGCTGCCCTGGCCGGCACCCGCAGTCGTGGCGAGACCTACAGCTATCGCGGTACCGACATGCTGGTCGCTGCCGCGCCGATTGCCACACGGGATCAGCCCTGGGCAGCCGTGACCGTGATGGCTACCGACGAAGTGTTGGCGCCGGTTACCCATATGCGCGCAATATGATGCTGATGATCGACGTGGTCCTGCTGGCCGTAGTCACGGCGTTGAGTCTGCTGTTTTCGCGCAGTATTACCAAGCCGATCAGCCGGTTGACCGATACCATGGAGGCGCTGGCTGAGGGTGATCTTGACGTCGAGGTGTGTGGTGCACAGCGCACTGACGAATTGGGTGCCATGACGCGCGCAGTGGAAGTGTTCCGCGAAAACGGGCTGAAAGTGGCACAGATGACCAAGGCCGAAGCGACCCGGATCATTGCCAGCCAGGCCGAGCGCGCGACGATGATGTAGGAATTGCAGCGGGCGTTTGGCGCGGTTGTGAATGCTGCGGTTGCGAGTGACTTTTCCAAGCTGGTTGAGGCTAAGTCCCCCCATACCGAACTCAATGCGCTGGCCAGCAGTGTTAATAATCTAGTGGCGACGGTGGAGGTCTGTCGGAAATCGGCCAGGTGCTGGCCGCACTGGCCGAAACCAACCTGACCCATCGGGTGCAGAGCGACTATAAGAGCGCCTGCGGCAAGCTGCGCCACGATACCAATGCGGTGACCGACAAGCTGACTAATATTGTGGGCCAATTGCGCAAGACCTCGCGCGGCGTGCGCTCGGCGACCGGCGAGACTCTGTCTGGTGCCAACGACTTCTCCGAGCGCACCACCCGTCAGGCGGCCACGATCGAGGAAATC
>JALBVE010000037.1 GCA_025050575.1 Candidatus Devosia symbiotica | reverse complement strand
ATGGGTCATGGCAGCTACAGGACCGTCCAGTACCGAATCGATCCGCGCACCAATCGCCATCCGCAACTGCTCGATGTGGTGGCTCAAATCCAGCTGCGACCCCGTCCCAATCTTGCATAAAATCGCTGGTGACGGCGCCATAGACCCCGATACCAGCAAAATAGGCATGAAACTACCCGTCAAAGCCGCCTGGCAGGATGAGTCTGGGCACCGGCGCCAGGCGGACTTTGGCCCGAATCATATCGCCAGGCGCTAGAGGTGATTGCGGCAGCACCACCAGATGCGCGCGGACGACAGGCACTCTTCGGGAGCCCTCTATGGGCTGTAGCCCCGACACAATAATGCGCCGATTGCTGTCGGTCGCTGAGACGATTTCATCAACCCGTTCTTCAAATGTCCCATAGACGGGATGACCGAGCATGCTCGGCAACCCAATCAGCGTCAGTTTTCCCAATGCCGCAACAGCATCAGCAACTCGATCACGGTCACCCCTTGCCAGGACCCAGGCCTGCGGTTTAGACGGCAAGAGGGCATAGCCGATCAGGCTAGCAATCATAGCAAATGGCACTAGAACGAACAGCCGACGCGCGGCCACCTCGGCGGCAATCACCGCCGTCACGATTAACCACTGGCTTGGTATTTCTAGCGATTTGTGCTCTGTAGCTATGGCCTACAGCCATGACGCTGCGCGAACAGGCACTGGCGGCCCGCCCGTTTCGCGATCAAGTGTTTCACCCTGCTGCACTGGCTCTGCCCCTGCCCTTGCGCTCGTGCCCCTCTATGCTACACACAGCTCTCAATCTCTCTAAGCACTCCGGTCTCATGTCCCAGGTCGTCACCCGTTTCGCCCCGTCGCCCACTGGTTATCTGCACATCGGCAGTGCCCGCACCGCGCTGTTTAGTTGGGCCTTCGCCAAGAACCAGGATGGCAAGATGCTGTTGCGCATTGAAGATACTGATCGCGAACGCTCAACTGAAGCGGCCGTAGTCGCCCTTATCGATGGCCTGAAATGGCTCGGCCTGGATTGGGATGGCGATCCGATCAGCCAGTTTGGTCGCGCTGCGCGCCATACTGAGGTGGCCCGCGAATTGGTCGCCATCGGTCATGCTTACTATTGCTATAGCTCGCCGGCTGAACTTGACCAGATGCGCAAGGAAGCCCGCGCCGCCAGCAAGCCGCCGCGCTATAACAGCTATTGGCGCGACCGCGATCTGAGCGAGGCACCAGCCGATGTCGATCCAGTTATCCGCATCAAGGCCCCGCTCAGCGGCGACATCGTCGTCAATGATCATGTTCAGGGTCGGGTCGTCTTTAAGGCAGAAAATCTCGACGACTTCATCATCATTCGCTCAGACGGCACGCCAACCTATATGCATGCTGCTGTCGTCGATGATCATGACATGGGCGTCACTCATATCATCCGCGGCGATGATCACCTCACAAACGCTGCCCGCCAGATCATCATCTACAACGCCATGGGTTGGCCAGTGCCTGAGATGGCTCATATCCCACTGATTCATGGCCCCGATGGCGCCAAGCTATCTAAACGCCATGGGGCCCTGGGCGTCGAGGCCTATCGTCAGATGGGTTATCTGCCTGAAGCTCTGCGGAATTATCTGGCTCGCCTCGGCTGGAGCCATGGCGATGACGAATTTTTCTCGACCGACCAGATGATCGAGTGGTTCACTCTGGATGGTCTAAACAAAGGCGCCGCGCGTTTTGACTTCGTCAAACTCAAGAACATCAACGGCCACTATATCCGCGAGGCCAAGCCCGATTATCTCTACGACGTCATGCTGGCAACAGCCCAAGAAGTGGGCCGCGACGCAGACGTTTCCGGGCTAAGCACCAACAAGGCGACGGTGCTCAGCGCTTTGCCCGAATTGCAGCCACGCGCTAAGACCGTTCTGGAACTGGTCGATCTGGCCCAGTTCATCTATGCGTTACGTCCGCTGGCTATTGATGCCGCAGCATCGGCATTACTAACCGCCGATTCACGCACTGTTCTTGCCGATATGGTCGAAGTCCTGCGCGGTCTCAATGAATGGTCCGTGCCGGCCATCGACGCGGCCATGCGAACATTAGCCGAATCCAAGGGCCTCAAACTGAGTAAGCTGGCGCAACCATTGCGCGCCGCTCTGACTGGACGGACCGTCTCGCCGGGCATTTTTGAGGTTATGGTGCTGATCGGTCGCGACAAGGCCATGGCACGTCTTGAGGATCAAATCAGCGCTGTCTAGTGCTAATCGCAGGGTAAGCCTTTCTTGCCCATCAGTTGCCTCGGACCAACAAAAGCTGATACCTGTCCGAGTACATGTCTGACTGCCACATACGCGGCCCCACCCCTACCGAAATCCTTTTTTCAACTGGGATTCCAGGGCCTTCGAGGAGAGCTGAATGACCGATAAAGTCGCCAAACTCGTCATCGGGGACCAAACCCACGAATTTCCCCTCCTGTCCGGCACGGTTGGCCCGGATGTCATCGATATCCGTACCCTGTATGCCAAGACCGGGATGTTCACTTATGACCCAGGCTTCACCTCGACAGCAGCCTGCGACAGCGCCATCACCTATATTGATGGCGACAAGGGCGAGCTGCTTTATCGCGGCTACCCGATCGACCAGCTGTCTGTCGGCAGTTCCTATGTTGAAGTCTGCTATCTGCTACTCTACGGCGAACCGCCCAACAAGACTCAGCTGACCGAATTTGATGAACTGGTCACTCGCCACACCATGGTGCACGAGCAGCTGCACTACTTCTATCGTGGCTTCCGCCGCGATGCACATCCCATGGCGATCATGACCGGCGTCGTCGGCGCCATGGCAGCATTTTATCATGACTCCACCGACATCTCCGATCCGCAGCAGCGCGAGATCGCTTCGATCCGCATGATCGCCAAGATGCCGACCATTGCGGCGATGGCCTACAAATATTCCGTGGGTCAGCCCTTTGTGTATCCCCGCAACGACCTCGACTACGCGTCCAATTTTCTGCACATGTGCTTCTCCGTTCCCGCTGAGCCCTATATGGTCAACCCCACTATAGCCAAGGCGATGGACCTGATCTTCACCCTGCATGCCGATCACGAACAAAACGCTTCGACTTCCACCGTCCGCCTGGCCGGCTCATCCGATGCTAATCCGTTCGCCTGTATCGCCGCCGGTATGGCCTGTTTGTGGGGCCCCGCCCATGGCGGCGCCAACGAAGCCGCACTCAATATGCTCAAGGAGATCGGCACCGTCGATCGCATTTCTGAGTTCATCGCCCGTGCCAAGGACAAGAGCGATCCGTTCAAGCTGATGGGCTTTGGTCATCGCGTGTACAAAAACTTCGATCCGCGTGCGACCGTGATGCAGAAGACCGCCAAGGAGATCCTTGATCTGCTCGGTGTACATAACAATCCGACGTTGCAAGTGGCCCAGAAGCTCGAAAAAATTGCGCTTGAGGATCCCTATTTCATCGAGCGCAAGCTTTATCCAAACGTGGATTTCTACTCCGGCATCATCCTTGAAGCGATTGGCTTCCCGACCTCGATGTTCACCGTACTGTTCTCGGTGGCCAGGACGGTTGGCTGGATCTCCCAGTGGAAGGAAATGATCGGCGATCCGCAGAAGAAGATCGGGCGGCCGCGTCAGCTCTATAACGGCTCGCCAGCCCGCGTTTATAAATCGGTCGACGAACGCTAGCTGCGCGACCAATAGCTCAGGATCCGGTCCGCCGGGTCCTGACGTGGATAACCGGCAGCGCCGCTATCCATCAAATCGCCAAGCTCGCCAAAGGCCGCAATCTGGTCCTGGCGAACCTTTTTGTTGTCGAGCAGAGTACGCAGGCTAGCCGTTATCGCAGCGGCATCAGGCCGAGACTGCGCTAGTTCGGTAACCACCGGACGGTCCAAGATGATGTTGGGCAATGAAACGCGCGGGCGGCCCAACTTGTCAAAGACCCGCGCCTGATGGTTGTCCATCACATAGCTCACTACCATTGGCACGCGCGCCATAGCCAGCTCCAGCGTCGCTGTGCCGGCAACCGATATCGCGGCAACGGCCCGTCCATAAAGCGCGCTACGGTCCGCCCGGACATCGTTGACACTAACCAACAGTGGCCAATCAGCAACCGCTTCGCCGATCCGCTGCGCCAGCGCTGGCAAGGTCGGGATGACTACCCCGTCAATGGCCGGATGATCCGCCAGACCAGCAATCGCCGCGCGGAACAGCAGCAAATGCCGCCGAAGTTCGCCTTCCCTGCTGCCCGGCAATACGATCAACGGACCGACTTCCGGACCGCCAACATGATTAAGTCCCTCAGCCAGCGCTGGATGCCCCACATAGCAGGTCGGCGGCCCGCCGAGCTTTTGCATGATCTCCGGCTCGAACGGCAGTACGGCCAGAACTTCGTCAAACAATGGCTTGAGCTTAGCTGCTCTCTTCGGCGCCCGGGCCCATACAGTCGGCGCGACATAGAGAATGACAGTGCCTGGATATCCCAGCGCCTTGAGCCGCTTGGCGACTAGTTTAGAGAAATCCTGTGCGTCCACTAGCACCACAATATCAGGCTGTCCGGCCCGAATAGCGCGCGCGGTCTGCTCGACCCGCCACAGCAGCAGCGGAAGCCGCCGCAGCACGTCGCTGACGCCCATCACCGCCAGATCGCTCATGGGATAGAGCGGCGCCAACCCCATCGCTTTGAGCTCGTCGCCGCCCACCCCTACCAGGCTCAGCGACACACGCTGCCTAAGCCGCACAACTAGATCGGCCGCAATCCGATCACCCGAGGGTTCACCGGCCAGAATGAACAGTTTAAGCGCACTAGCCATGGTCAATGCGCAAACCTAGCACCGCCACGCTATGCTGCTCGGCCGCCAGCGAAAGTTCGTCCCGTTGCAGCACAAGGCTGTGCCCGGCCTCCGCCACGATAGCGGCAATGTCGGCTGCTGCGCAGCGCGTCACAGTCTCCGGTCCGATGGCCGGCAAATCGACAAAGACCGATTGCTGCAGTTGCATCGCCTTGGCCAGAACCAGCGGCGCCGAACCATCTCCGGTTAATCCGCGTGTCCGCAGGGTTCCAACCCGGTCGATCAGGGCATCGGTACCGCCAATATTCTCGACAGTGATGATCCGTCGGCCCGATACAATCGCGGCCTGCCCGATATCGAGCGCTCCGATGGCCTGAGCCGTCTCAAGCGCGAATAACGCCGCTATCCCATCATCAAATCCGGGGCCGGCAATCGCGCTCTCCTGAGCCAGCAGTTCAGGCGACAATTCGTGCACACCGACCAGATCGGCCCCAGTTATCTTTTTGAGCACCTTACCGAGAGCCGCCAGTACCGCGTCGCCAACGCACGTGTCGGCCATGCCCTCGCCTGCAGGCGCATTACCATTAGCAAAACGGATGAGCTCTTCACGAGCCTTGTCGGGCAGATGAATACCCCCAGCCATGGCGATATGAGTGGTGCGAAATACCTTGAGCGACCAGATGATCCTGAGCGGGTTATCCAGATCGATCGCAATCATCTTGACGCCAGCAATTGCCTCACGCGGCGTCAAGGTCAATACCTGCAGTTTGTATCCGGCCGTCTGAACATGCCGCAGCCACATGCGGGACGAGATCACCCGTCCCGGCAAAGGTCGATAACCGACCCGTCGCCTTGGCCATCACTTAGCGGACTGGCCATTGCGCGGCATCAGAATTGGGCGATCGGTCGCCGCCATGATGAAAGCGACAATCTCCTGCACTAGAAGGTCGGTCTTGAACAGGTCAGCAGTATCCTCGACACGCTCACGCAGCGTGCCCTCATTAGAAAAAATCTGCCGATAGGCTGCCCGGAGGCGATGGATTGCCTCGCGATCGAACTTGCGACGCTTCAGGCCCACCAGGTTTAATCCCGTCAGCGAGGCCCGATTCCCCACAGCTATGCCATAGGGAATGATATCGCCATCCACCATCGACTGCGCGCCAACAAAGGCATGCGCGCCGATGCGGGTGTACTGGTGGATAACGCAGGTGCCACCGAAAATCACATTGTCGCCGATCTGGCAGTGACCGGCGATGCCAACATAATTAGCCATGATGACATTGTTGCCAATGATCGCGTCATGAGCCACATGCGCGCTGGCCATGATCAGGCATTCATTGCCAATCTTGGTCAGCATGCCGCCGCCTTCGGTCCCCGGATTGATCGTCACCGATTCGCGAATAATGCAGTTCTGGCCGATCTCTAGACGCGACGCCTCACCGTGATACTTGAGATCCTGAGGCTCATGCCCAACCGAGGCGAACGGAAAAATGCGCGTGCCCGCACCAATTCCCGTGTTGCCATCAACCGACACATGCGACACCAATTCTACATTCTCGTGCAGCACGACATTGTCGCCGACAATGCAGAAAGGGCCAATTTTTACCCCCTGACTCAATTTTGCGCCGGCACCGACAATGGCTGTCGGATGAACGAACGCTGAGCTCATGAAGTCGCCTCGACGATCATTGCGGTAATTTCAGCTTCCGCGATAACGAGCCCGTCAACAATCGCCTCGGCCTTGTAGCGGCCGACATTGCGCCGGCGTTGGATTTTGGCAATGTGAAACTCGATAACATCGCCAGGACCGGCCGGCTTGCGGAACTTGGCCTTGTCGGCACCCAGCATCAACACGATGTTCTTCTTGCCGCCATTGGCGTCATGCTTGATCACGATCGCACCGGCAGTCTGCGCCATACCTTCAATGATCAGTACACCGGGAAAAACTGGATTTCCTGGAAAATGACCCTGAAAAATAGGTTCATTGAATGTGACGTTCTTGACCCCGATCGCCGTCTCGTCGCCATTGATCTCGATGATCTTATCGATCATCAAAAACGGATAGCGATGCGGCAGGCTGGTGAGGATCTCGGCAATGCTCATCGCAGTGAGCTCAGTGCTCTCGGTCATTCCCGCTTTTCCCCTTTGGAAAGTTTACGCATAGTGGCGAGCTCTCGCCAAAAATCTCGAATGTCCTGAGCAGGCGCCCCAGCAAGCTTTGAGCCCTCCGGCCAATCCTTGGTCACGGCCGCGCGCCCATGTACAACGGAGCCCGCGCCGATGCTCATATGCCCTGAAGTCCCCACGCCGCCACCCATCAAAACCCCATCGCCAACAATGGTGGAGCCCGAAAGTCCGCTCATGGCAGCAATCAGACAATTGCGGCCAATGCGGCAGTTGTGGCCGATTTGCACGAGATTGTCGATCTTGGTGCCTTCGCCGATCATGGTATCGCCCAGCGCGCCGCGGTCAATGGTCGAATTGGCGCCGATCTCCACCTTATTCTGAATCAGCACCCTGCCCAATTGCGGCAGCTTCCGGTTGGACAGGCCAAAATCCAGCCAGCCAAAACCCTCGGTACCAATGCGAGTCCCCGGATGGATTACCACATCATTACCAATATGGGCGCAGTCGACGCTGCAGTTTGCAGCAATGCCGGTATTGCGGCCAATGGTGACACCAGCCCCGATGACCGTGTTGGCGCCGATGATTGTCCCGCGTCCGATTTCCACGCCCTTCCCGATCACCACATTGGGACCAGTGATCACGTCGGCTTCAAAAACCGGTTCACCGAGATCATCGCGCCCGCCGCCAATCACGCCACGCGTGCTATCCGGGTAGAGATAGTCAAGGAAGTCGGCGAACAGGTGATGCGGCTTGTCACTGACCAGTGCCAGGCATCCTTCCGGCACAGCCTTAAGCAGCGCCGGCAACACGATGACTATGCCCGCGCCGGTGACCCGAAGCTCTTCGGTGTAACTAGCATGCGCTGCCAAAGCCAGATCGCCGGGACCGGCCAGGACTAAGTCGGTAACACCATCAATGATGGAGTCGGAACCAGCAAAACCCGCCAGCAGATCGCCACGCTCAAGCGCAGCTAAAATAGTGCCGACCGTTGCAGGGCCGGCGAAGCGATGAAAACGAATATCGACCATGGTGTCACTTAAAAGAATTTAGCCGCGGCGCCACCGCTCCGCGGCTCAATCAATTGTTTTACGCCATTGCGGCTAGAGCGGGGTCTGCAGCGAAAGCTGGAAGACCTGTGTGCGATCCGCAGTCGACTTATTTAGCACGTGCGCAATATCGCCACGCAGAGGACCAAATGGGCTATCCCAGATCAATGAAGCGCCAATTGACGTCCGCCATGGCACATTCTGGCTACTAGGGTCGCCATTGGACAGCGGCGCCGAGCCAGTCCCAATCCGCGGCAAACCATCAACCCAGGCAGCATTGGCCCAGATAGCACCGCTTAGACCGTAGCTCTCAGGCACAGCAGGGATCGAAAAATTCAGCTCGGCCGAGATACCCGCATACATGGTCGACCCAAGATACTCGCCGCTCTGCAGACGCGGCCCAAGACCACGACCCTCAAAACCACGGATTAGCTGCGTGCCAGGATTGAACGCCTCAACCGCATGAACGCCATTGCTGCTCAAATCGTCGATCACACCGGCCTGACCCTTCAGGCTCGCCACAATCCCGCTATCTTCAATCACTGGCACGAAATAGCGTGCACGGGCCTCGGACTTGATCAGGTTATGGTCCCAGCCAATGTACTGCTGACTGAAGGTTGCATAGAGCCCTATCGTCGGCTTCTTCACATTGTCCAGACCGTTCCAGGTTAGCGAGTAGCCGACAAACGCCTTGGTGAATTCCTGGCCATCAATAACCAGCGACGACTGGTAGGTCGAGTTGTCATTGGTATCAGCAATGACCCTGCGCTCGCTACCCGCAAATACCGTTGCCGACAGATCAGATGTCAGCGGGATACCCAGGCGCAACTGACCACCGGTCGCCTGCGAACCATAGAACGTGCTTCTTGATTCCTCGGTAATACGATGATAGGCATCCAGACCAGACGAGATCTTCAGACCCATAAAACGCGGCTCTGTGAACGATAAATCAAAGGTCCGGCCGGCCTGCGAAGCGCCAATAGCAGCCCGCAAATACTGCCCACGACCTAGGAAATTACGCTCAGTCAGCGAAATTTCGCCCAAAATGCCATCCACAGTCGAGTAGCCGGCAGCGGCACCATATTCACCGGTCGATGTCTCAGTCACGGCAACATTGATGATTACCTTGTCAGGTGCCGAACCCGACGCTGTCGTCACATTGACAGCCGAGAAGAAGCCCAGATCATCGATATTGCTGCGACCGCGCATAAGCAGTGCACGATTAAAGGGGTCGCCTTCGGCAAACTCCAGCTCACGACGAATGACAAAATCACGGGTTTTGGTATTGCCGGTGATATTGATCCGCTCGACATAAACCCGCGGACCCTCATCAACCAGATAGGTCACCTTGAATGTGCCATTGGCGACGTCGCGATCCAACCGAGCCCGGACGTCGGCAAAGGAATAGCCCTGGGTTGTTGCTTCGTAGGACATGTCTGCAATGGTCGACTGCAGATCATTGACCGAATAACGACGGCCCTCGCCGGTCTTCACCGTGCCCTTGAGGGCATCGGTGTTCAACCCGGGAATGCTGGTCTCGATGCTAACACCAGAAAACTCGTACTTCTGACCTTCATTGATCGTGAAGTTGATGAAATAAGCATTGTGGGCAGCGTCATACTCGCCGACCGAAGTCACCTGCGCGTCGGGATAGCCGTGATTGGCGTAATACAGCCGAACACGCTCGCGATCGACCGCCAGCTTTTGTTTGTCATAGGCATCATCCTTGAATAACCAGCTCAGAATGCCAGTTTCCTTGGTCAGCAGCCTACCCTTGAGATTACCGGCCGACATGGCATTGTTGCCGGTGAAGTTGATCGCAGCGATACCCGCGCGATTACCCTCATCAACCACAAACACAACGCGAGCACGGCCATCGGTAGTGGTCTCAACTCGTGACGCTATCGAAATGGACAGAAAGCCTTCCCGATCATACGCCTGACGGATGCTCTCAATATCAGCGGCCAGCCGCTGCTGGCTAAAAATGCCTGAGGCAGAGATATCGACCATGTCCAGAAGCTGCGCGTCGCTGAAGCGACGATTGCCTTCGAACAGAACCGATCCAACCAATTGCTCTGCTGCCTGAGCGGTCACAACACCCACAAGTGGAATGCTAGGACCTGCGATGGAAACTGCGCCCAGCATCGCCAGCGCTAGGAACGCGCCACGCACTAACTTGGTGGGGTGGATCATATTATTATTGCCTTCTGCGACCATGCTTGAGAAATCGCCATGCATAGGGCTCCCCCAGCTAATTCCATTACACCATTTTACCGCCTTTTTAACCAAAAGACAAGGCGTAAGCCTCGTTGCGGTTAGCAAATGCTTGGTGCTCTTGTGTTCCTGTAACACCTTATGAACTAAGGTTAACCAGAGGTTAACCAGAGGTTAACGCAAGATTCCAAAATGAGCAAAAATCGTATCGTTAAAGAGCGTGAACACCATCAGACTCAGAACAAGGGCAAATCCGATTCGGAAGCCAATTTCCTGAATTTTGATGCTAAGCGGACGCCCTCTCACAACTTCAATCAGATAATACATGAGATGGCCACCGTCGAGCATAGGTATCGGTAAAAGATTAAAAATACCGATATTTAGCGAGAGCAAAGCTATCAGATTTATGAGTGCTACAACTCCCAGAGTCGCCACCTCGCCGGAAACCTTGGCCACCTTGACCGGACCACCGAGTTGTTCGATATCGCCGCGCCCCACAAAGAAGTCGCCCAGAAAGGCCCCTGTCCGCTGCACGATGAAGCGAATTTCTTCGCTGGTCATGCCAATCGCCTCAATCGGACCGGGTTGATACAGCGTCACATCGGTCTTTTCGATATCCCGGCTGATCCCGACTCGGCCAATTCGCTGCTTGTTATCGAAGCGATCAACCACTTCGGTGGCCTCGGGCACCAGCACCATAGTCTCTGGCTGGCCATTGCGATCCAGCATTATCGAGACTTCCCGCTCTGGACTGGTTGCGATCAGGCGCTGGAAATCCTCGAACCCGCGAACAGCATAGCCATCCACCGACACGATAATGTCACCAGGCATCATGCCGACCGCCTCTGCAGGCGATCCCGCGACAATCTCACCAACCACAGGTGGGATGATGTAGCGTCCATAACTAAGCAGCAGCGCATACAGAATAACAAAAGTTAGGATGACATTGGCAATCGGACCGGCTAGCACCACCGAAATCCGCTGCCAAACGTTCTTGTTGGCAAACAGCCTTAGCGCCAGTTCCGGATCGGCATTGTCAATCACTGCATTGTCTGACGTGCTGGCAGCATCCATATCGCCGACAAAGCGCACATAGCCACCCAGCGGAATCGCCGACAGGCGCCAGCGTGTGCCTAGCTTGTCATTCCAGCCAAACACCTCCCGGCCAAAGCCGATCGAAAAGGTCTGAATGGCGACGCCGTTCCACCTAGCCACCAGATAATGGCCCATTTCATGCACAAAAACGATCACGGTCAGCACCGCCAGAAACGGTACAACACAAGACAGCAGCCAATAGATACATTCCAACATTATCTTCCTTGTGCAGTCGACGAGTTACGCCAATCTACCAGTAGAGCAGTCCCTCGGCGACCGAGCCGAAGCCCATATGCATGGTGCCAATCAACAGCACTAGCAACACGCCAAATGTGAGGCTGTCGAGCCGGTCTATCAATCCGCCATGTCCCGGAATGATATCGCCGCTATCCTTGACGCGGAAATGCCGCTTAACCGCACTCTCGCTCAAATCGCCCAATTGCCCCAGAATGCTGATCACAGCAGACAGAACTAGGCCGATCCACCATGGCGAATCCGTGACCAATATCCAGACGATCAGTCCGGCCCCCGTCCCCAGCGCCAGCCCGCCCAGCGCGCCAGACCAGGTCTTGCCGGGCGAGATATCAGGCGCCAGCTTTTCGCCACCAATCTGTCTGCCGGTGAAGAGGGCGGCCGAATCGGTCATCCACACCACCACCCCCAGATAGAGCCCGGCCCAGACCCCGCTAATAGTGTCGCCGCGCATCACCAGCGCCGCAATGATGATTGCGCCATAGATAACCAGGCCCAGCACACGCCACCAGACCCCCTCGCCGCGTGCGCCGACGGCAATCACACAGGCGAGCGCAATCACCGCAACACTGCCTATTGCCCCAAGCAGCGGAAAAATCATCCCCGACAGCGCCAGTAAGCCGACCAGCACTATACCAGTGGAGGTCAGTGGCGCGCGCGACACCATGGTTTCCCACTCGCGATAGGCGCCGGCAAACACCGCACCAACCACTGCCGCAAAGAAATAGCTGCCGACGAACAGTGCTGTCGCGGTCAGCGTAATCAGCACCAGCGCCGAAATCAGTCGGGGCCCGAGATCGGTCCAGAGATTGCGCCGGCCGCCGGTCGTATCCAACGCGGGATCACCGGGGTCACTCACGGTTGCGCTATCCCTATGCCACCAAAACGCCGATCGCGCCGCGAAAAAGTCTCCAGAACACGCACAAAGCTGGCTTCATTGAAATCAGGCCAATGCTCGTCAATGAAAACAAACTCAGCATAGGCGGCTTGCCACAGCAGAAAATTGGAAATGCGCTGTTCGCCGCTGGTGCGAATGATCAGGTCTGGATCAGGGAGCCCTGCGGTATAGAGAGCCGCATCAATCGTCGCCTCGCAGATATCGTCTGGCGACAGGAACCCTGCGGCAACCTCGCGCGCGATACGACGGGTTGCCTCGGCGATTTCGGCCTTGGCGCCATAATTGAAGGCAATCACCAGCACTAGACCGGTATTGACGGCTGTCTTGACCTCGACATCATCGATGATCCGCACCAGAGACGACTCAAGCCCCTCGCGCGCGCCAATAATCTGCACCCTGACATTATTGCGGATCAGCCGCTGCAAATCTGAAGCAACAAACCGGCGCAATAGATTGAAGATAAAAGCGACTTCTTCGCGCGGCCGAGTCCAGTTTTCGGACGAAAAACTGAAGACGGTCAGGTGCTTCACACCATAATTAATGCACAGTTCGACAAGATTGCGGAGCGATTTGACGCCTTCGATATGGCCTTCGGTCCGCCGCTTGCCACGTGCCGTGGCCCAGCGTCCATTGCCATCCATGATGACGCCCAGATGCACCGGCACACGCAAGGGCGCGCGCTGCACAGGATCTGCGACGATGGCTGGATCAATAGACATCTACGCCCTCCAAGCGCAGCGGTTTTGCGTCAAACCTGCATGATTTCTGCTTCTTTCACCGCGACGACCTGATCGATCTCGGCAACGGCGGCGTCGGTGGCTTTCTGCACCAGATCGGACTGCGCACGCGCCTCGTCCTGGCTCAAATCGCCATCCTTTTCTGCCTTTTTGAGCCCATCCATGCCGTCACGGCGAATGTGACGCACGGCAACACGCGCCGCTTCGGCATAATTGTGTGCGACCTTAGTCAACTCGCGACGACGCTCTTCGTTAAGTTCGGGTAGCGGTACCCGGATAGTCTGGTCCTCGCCCATTGGGTTTAGCCCCAAACCACTGTCACGAATCGCCTTTTCGACGGCGTTGACCATGCTGCGATCCCAGACCTGCACGGTGAGCATGCGCGCCTCAGGCACCGTTACCGTGGCCACCTGATTAAGCGGCACGCGCGAACCGTAGGCCTCAACGATCACCGGTTCGAGTAGGCTGACGCTGGCACGACCTGTTCGCAAGCCGGTCAATTCATCCCGTAGGGAGATAATCGACTTCTGCATGCGGGTTTTGAGTTCGTCCAGGTTATAGGCCATTCTTTTGTCCTTCCAGTCTAGATCAGCAGGCCGACACGTGTGGAGCGGGCAGTCCCTGCCAGCACGCCGGCAAGGCCGGCCTCGTCGTCAAGCGCATATACGATTATCGGCAAGCCATTGTCGCGGGCAAGGGCGAACGCGGCAGTGTCCATAACCTTCAAATTCCGGCTAATGACTTCGTCATAACTGACCGTTTCATAGCGGGTCGCATTGGGGTCCTTCCTGGGATCGGCCGAATAGACCCCATCCACCTTGGTGCCCTTGAGCAGTACGTCGCATTCCAGTTCGATAGCCTTGAGCGCTGCCGCCGTATCGGTGGTAAAAAACGGGTTACCGGTGCCACCGGCGCACACTACCACAAAGCCCTCATCGAGCGCCGTCTTGGCAGCACGTGCGGTGAAGCTGTCGGCCACCGACGGCATGTTCAGCGCCGAAAATACCTTGGATTTGATGCCTTGCCGGGAAATCGCGTTGCTCAGTGCCAATGAATTGATCACCGTGCCCAGCATGCCCATCAGATCGGCGGTTACCCGGTCGGTGCCGTTGGCGGCTACGGCCATGCCGCGGAAAATATTACCGGCTCCGATTACGATAGCGATCTGCGAGCCATTCTTGGAGGCATCAGCGATCTGCTTAGCAACAGCCTGCAGAAACTCAGGTTCAATACCGAATGATTGGTCCCCAGCCAGCACCTCACCCGACACCTTGAGCAAAATGCGTTTATAGGCAGGCATCATCGTCGAACCCCTTGCGGAAAAAGCGGCGGGGCACCGAATCCGGCAGCCCGGCAGACACTAAGGCAAAAGCGCCTTCAAAAGAAGGCGCTCACCAGACAAAACGAATTTAGATAGGATTTTATGCTCGATCCCGAGCTAAATCATGGCAGCGCGGAAGAACAGCGAGCGGGCCGGTGGGCCTACCCGCAATAGTCTGTTGCCGAATTACTTGACGCCAGCTGTGGCAGCAACTTCAGCGGCAAAGTCGCTCTCGACCTTTTCGATGCCTTCGCCCAAGGCGTAACGCACGAAGCGGGTCAGCTTGATCGGCGCGCCAATATTCTTTTCGACATTCTTGATCGCATCGTGGACCTTAGTCTCGCCGTTGATCACGAATGTCTGGGCGAGCAGCGTGACCTCTTCGAAATATTTGCGCATCCGGCCATCAACTATCTTCTCGGCTATGTCGACGGGCTTGCCCGATTCCTTGATCTGCTCGAGAATGATGGCGCGCTCGCGGGCCACCACGTCCTGATCAAGATCTTCAGGATCGATCGACAGCGGATTGGTCGCTGCAATGTGCATCGCCAATTGCTTGCCCAGGGCCGACAGCGCGGCCTTGTCGCCGGTTGATTCTAGCGCTACCAGAATGCCGATCTTGCCCAGGCCTGCCTTGACAGCATTGTGGACATAGCTCTCCACCACACCGTCACTGACCGAAACGGTCTCGGTGCGGCGCAGATTCATGTTTTCGCCGATCTTGGCGATAGCTTCGTTCAGTTCGGTCGAGACCGAATTGCCGGTGCCGACAAACGGCATCTCGGCCAGCTTGGCCACATCGCCATTGGCATCCAGTGCCAGCTTAGCAATGGTGCTAACGATGGTCTGGAACTGCTCGTTACGCGCAACAAAATCGGTTTCCGAATTAACTTCGACAACAGCAGCCTGAGTGCCATTGCTGGCAATGCCAACTAGACCTTCAGCGGCAACGCGATCGGCCTTCTTGGCGGCCTTGGCCAGGCCACGGATGCGCAACCAGTCGATTGCTGCTTCCATCTCGCCATTAGTTTTGGCCAAGGCCTTCTTGCAGTCCATCATCCCGACGCCAGTCGAGTTGCGGAGCTGCTTGACCATTCCTGCAGTAATTTCCATGGGTTCACCTCTTGGCAGCCCTATCACCGGAGCCGCATGGTTTAAATCAGCATGAAGTTCGCTTGCTGCGAACTTAGTTGATGGTTGGTGCGACAGGTGCCTCAGCAACGACTTCAATCGACAGCTCTTCGATAGGAGTCCGCTGAGAAGCGCCTATGTTTGAACCCAGATCGGACGACGAGCGTGCGATGCCGTCAATGGCTGCCTTGGCAATCAGCGACGTGTAGAGTTCGAGAGCGCGCGAAGCGTCGTCATTACCAGGAATGGCATAATCGACCGCGTCGGGATCGCAATTGGTGTCGACAATGGCAATCACCGGGATACTCAGACGACGGGCTTCCTTGATCGCATTGGCTTCCTTGTTCGTGTCGATCACAAACAGTAGCGATGGCAGATTGCCCATATCCTTGATGCCGCCCAGATCACGCTCAAGGCGCTCCTTTTCGCGGCTCATCATCAGACGTTCCTTCTTAGTGCGCAGGGCGAGTTCGTCTTCGCTCATGGCTTCAAGCTCGCGCAGGCGGGCAATCGATTTCGAAATCGTCTGCCAGTTGGTCAGTGTACCACCGAGCCAGCGCGAATTCACGAAATACTGGGCCGACTGCTTGGCAGCCTCGGCAACCAGCGGCGCGGCCTGACGCTTGGTGCCAACGAACAGCACGCGGCCGCCATCGGCAACAGTGTCACTAACCAGCTGTAGCGCGCGGCTCAGGGCCGGCACGGTCTGGCTCAGATCGAGAATGTGGATGTCGTTGCGAACGCCGAAAATGTGGCACTCCATCTTGGGGTTCCAGCGGTGCTTCTGGTGACCAAAGTGAACGCCAGCTTCAAGCAATTGACGCATAGAAAAATCAGGCAGTGCCATGATGGTTGCTCCTTGTTTACCGGTTGATGCCTCCACAAAGCCTTGCGGCGGTATCCCGCCACCGGATTGCATTTTGGTTTCCCAAAACGCTTGCCTCGTGTGTGAAATCGCACTGACACGCATGTCAAACGCAAGCGCGATAATAAGCGAAGCCGCCCAAAAGAGCAAGGCCGCTGTGCGCCGGAAAGAATGGAGCTCTGAGGCTGCAATCGCCTCTAGTAATTTACTAATTGAGACGATAGTCGCCTCGAAGCACTGGGATTTTCGATGGGCGGACCTTTGGCGGACGCCGTAGCGTTTCGCCTTCCGCAGACCCAGGCCGGGCAACGATACTAATCCTCCCGACAATCGCCGCGCAGTTGATCGTTGCAACTTCATCCCCACGCGGCTGATGTGGCCATTATGGCACGCATCGCGGGCACGGGGAATAAGTGCGTGTGGTCGGCATTGCTAGGCCAGCTGCTGGCGCCGCATAGACAGTCGCGCGGTTACGGATTAGGCAGGGCTGGCGATGGCCGCACCGCCATCCGCATCCCCATCATCCTTGCCCGCGGCATAGGCGCACGACAGGTCGTGATAGGCGCGTGATTTAAAGGCAATTAGTGTCACCAGTACACCGACCGCCCCGACCACGGTGAAGACCAGCACGATGTCCCGGTCGGGACCGATGCCGAACTAGCTGCCGATAGATTACACCCCTGCCCGTCGGTCATGAACGGGATCACCACGAACTGAGTGAGTGGTCCGATCAGGAACGTCGTTACGGGCGAGGCGGATTGCTCCACCGATTGGGCAAAGCCGAACACGCGCCTCTGTCGGTCCAGCGGCACCGCCTTTTGTAGCGTCGTATGTTCGACCACCTCGGCATAGAGCGACAGCAACATCCAGACGAAACAGCCAAAGGCTAGCAGTCAGATGGACGGCTGGAGCGTGAAAACATAGCAGGCCGACTAGATGATGAGATTGACCATCAGCAGCGTGCGCAGTGGGTTTTTGCCCAGCCCAGCGCGGGCAATGATGATGCCGCTCATGATCAAGACCATGTACAGTGCGCCGAGATGCGATACAGCAAGCTCCAAGCTTCCAAGCTCCAAGCTTCCAAGCTTCCAAGCTGATCAGCGACAGGCCATAGGCATCCAGTAAGGCCATAAATATGCCACCCAGGAAGTTATTGAAGCATGCAAAGAAAATCAGCGCAAACAGGCCCGATACGGCGGCAATCACGCGGATCGTGCCGGCAATGTCGACGCGCTTCGGCTCGGCGGGATGCTCGGCGCTTGGCGCCACGCGCCCCTCGTCGAGCTGACAAGAGCTAGGCTGATCACGCCTAGCATGCCGGTATAGGCCATCAGAAAGCCCGAGATCACCGAGGTGGCGAGAAAGCCGATACCAGTCACCATGCCCACCAGGCTGTTAGTCTTGTCACGCTCACCCTCCGGCACAAGGATTGTCACCAGCGTGATCAGGGCAATGGAACGGATATTGCCGGCAATGACCCCAGCATGACCAGCAGCATGAGACCCCAGAGATTAGGGGTCATAGGGATCGGCAAAGGCACCTTTGCGGCTTCAGCAGCAGGATGACAAGGCTTGCCGCATAGAGCAACGCTGACACCAAGTTCGAGCCCAACATGGCGGTCTTTTGGCGTTGTAATCAATGATCGACCCGAACCAGCGGTGAACACCGGATAGACGACGGCAATCATGCCGGTGATGAACACCGACCGGATTTCGAGAAAGACCCTGAAAGTAATGGCGAACCAGATGATAAAATTGGTGATATTGGCCAGCAGGTTATTAGCCAGGATGTGGTCAAACGACGTCATGGTTCGACCTCATGGCTGCAGCCGCGCCCGATGCGAGCGGGCCGTTGCGTAATCTAGTTGTACGCCGGCGGCCTGACGAAATGTGTCAGCAGCCGGCACTATAGCGACGAACAGGCATGAGAGCTTTCAACAGGCCTTGAGGCCGAGC
>JALBVE010000036.1 GCA_025050575.1 Candidatus Devosia symbiotica | reverse complement strand
TTGGCCCGAATAACCTCGGACCGTTTACCGGCTACGCCCTAGGTGATCAGGACGACATCGACGTGATCATTGGGAACGACGAAGTCACCAGCACTGGATACAGCGCTGATACCAACCGCACTCCGGCAGCATGAGCCCAGGCATGGCCAGTCCGCATCATCGCGGCGCATGTCCCTTGCGGCACTGATCGACGGCGGTAACAACATTGCCGGTCACCACAATACTATCAGCGATAGCCATCAGCGCTGAAGCCAGCGGCACGCCATCATCGTCGTGTAGCATAATACCGCGCGCCTTCACCTGCATAGCCTTCAATAGCGCCTCAAGCTTGCGCTACCGATCATCGCTATAGCCGGCCAGTTTTTGCTAAATGGTCAGATAGACCGGATCGCGTACCGCAAAGGTCTGCCCGTGTGGATCGCCCGTTCTCGGGCCAAGCACCATGGCGAATTGATAGCTGGCGTTGATGGTGCGCCACCCCTGCCTGTTAAGCGCGGCCCGTAATTGAGGCCCAACAAGCGGCGTGATCCGAAATACTGGCGGCAGATTGCGGGTAGAAAACCAGTCCACCGCGTTGGCGATCCGCGCAGCGGCATCGGTGTCGTCGTCCGGGTCCAGGCACTGCACCAAATTGGTGCGCTTGGTGTGGCCGCCCGCTGCTCGGCGCACCCAGCTGCTATCCCACGCGACTTCAATGCCGGGCTAGGCTTTGAGCCCAGCACGTTCAAACGCCGCGGCGTCCGGCAGACGCATGACTAGCTCCGGTAATCGCCATTGATGGTGATATAACCATGGGTTAGATCGCAGGTGTAGACAGTCGCCCGTCCAGCGCCGAGTCCAAGACTGGCGGTGATCTCGATGTCCTCGCCTTTCATATAGGCACTGGTCGCTACCTCGTCGTAGATCGGCGCGCGCTCGCCATTCTTAGCCACCAGCAGATCGCCAAAGCGGATAGCCAATTTGTCACGATCAGCCGGTTCACCTGCTTTGCCCACGGCCATCACCACACGACCCCAATTGGCGTCCTCACCGGCAATGGCCGTCTTGACTAGGGGCGAGTCGGCAATCGACTTGGCAATGCGGAAGGCGCTGGCGTCAGACGTCGCGCCTTCAACGTGGATCGATATTTGTTTCGTGGCGCCTTCGCCGTCGCGCACCACCTGGATCGCTAGATCAAACAACACGTCGCGCAGCGCCTTGCCAAAAATCTCGGCACGAGGATCATCTAAGCTGTTGATCAGCTCGACTGCTGCCTTGCTAGTGGCAAACGCCAGCAGCGTATCGGAGGTGGACATGTCGCTGTCCACGGTGATGGCGTTAAAGCTGGTCGCCACATGCCGGCTTAGCAGCGCCTGCAGCACCGGGGCAGCGATCGGCATGTCGGTAACCACAAAGCCGAGCATAGTGGCCATATCCGGCGCGATCATGCCCGACCCCTTGGCGATGCCATTAATCTTGACCGCGATCCCGTCGATCTCAAGCGTCGCCCCGTTGAGCTTGGGGAAGGTGTCGGTGGTCATGATGGCCTTGGCTGGCGCCATCCATGGCGTGTCATTGAGTCGGGTGGCCATGGTATCGAGCAGGCCGGCGAATTTGTTGGCGTCGAGCGGCTCACCGATCACCCCGGTGGAAGCCAAAAAGATTTCTGCAGTGGCGCAACCCAGCGCCTTGGCCGCCAACTCGGCCGTCAACTGCACGCTCGCCTGCCCCTTGGCGCCAGTAAAGGCATTGGCGCTGCCCGAATTGACAACCAGCCCGCGTGCCCGGCCACCAGGTAAATTGACCTTGCACCAATCCACCGCTGCTGAAGAGCACTTCGATCTGGTCAACACGCCGGCCGCTGTAGTGCCCTCGTCAAAGGCCATCAGCAGCACATCGGTGCGATTCTTGTACTTGATACCAGCCTCAGCCGTGGCAAAACGGACACCGGCAATGGCGGGCAGATCCGCAAACGATTTTGGGGCGAGCGGAGAAACCGGATGGACCATCGAGCGAACCTTGTTGCGAGCAAACAGGTCTCCTGTGTGCCCCAAACATGCGGCTTTCGCAAGATGGCCTGCGCAACACGACCTAGGTCGAGGTCAATCCTGTCCCCTGACTATCACCCGTCAGGGGACAGGGCTGGTCGAGCTTAATTGTGCTGGTGCATCTGTCTTGGTCTGGGCGGCGACTGCAGCCGCCAGATCGGTGTCTGGAATGTCGACTTTCACGCCTTCCATCAGCTTAGCGACAGTGTCGTCAAACGCGGTCATCAGCAACTGCTGCTGCAGTTGAGAGGGCGACCTTTTCAAACTCTGGCGGCGTCGACTGGCGCTTTTCTTCTAGCCAAATGATATGCCAGCCGAACTGATTTTGCACCGGATCCGAAACCTGGCCGATGTCAGTCAGGCCATAGGCCTCCGCCTCAAATGGAGCCACCATCATGCCCTTGCCAAAGAAACTCAGATCATCGCCATTGGCCGCGCCCAAACCAATCGATTTTCCCTTGGCCAGCGAAGCAAAGTCTGCGCCGCCATCGAGCTGCGCCTTGGTCGCATTGGCTTCTTCGGTCGCCACCAGAATGTGGTTAGCGCGAATTTCCTTGGCGGGCTTGAACTCGGCGACGAATTTGTCATACGCTGCCTAAGCCGCCTCTTCGGTGATGCCATTGGCAATCGTGTCGGCGAAATAGGCGCGGCGCAGCGAGCGGTCCTTGAGATATTTCAGACGTTGCTTAAACAGCGGCGTTTCGGCCATCCCGGCCTCAGCGCCGGCCTTTGTCATCACTTTCATGTCTATCAGTACCCGCACCAGGAACGCCTTGCGCTGCTCTGGGGGCATCTGCTGCAATTCCTGGCTCAGATCTTCTGCCGCAAAGTTCAGATCGGCCTCAGTGGTCGTCGAGTCACCAACCGTAGCCACGACAGCGTCGGGCAAGACTGCAGCCGACACGGCGTCTTGCGCAAGGACCGGTGTCGGCGCAGGGTGGAAAACTTCATCAGATCGATCTCCTTGGCCGGTACGGACAAGCTGCGTCCAGTCGCGTTGGTGGCTCGCAGTCTGGTGCCATCGATTATTCGGGTGGTTGGCTGACATGACAATAGGGTCAAATTGCGCCACGTCGCATCTCGTCAGCAACCAAAGGGGCAAAGCCCCGTTTCTGTCCGGTTTCCGGCAGGCCAAGGGAGGTGTCGCCGATGTCGGCGATGTTGACAAGGCAAGGGCCCGCTCTTAACATCTCACGCGCTTTTCCGTCGCTCGGCGGGGATACATAAATTCAAAGGCGGAAAGGCTTTTTCATCGGGTTGACGATGGCCTGGCGAAGTCTATCCGCATCCCCAACCGCGCCCTGATGAGTAATCGAAGGACCTGACATATGGCACTTTCTGCGCTCGCCCGGCGGATTTTCGGGTCTACATCCGACCGGCACGTCAAGCGTTACCAAGGCAAAGTTGCCGCGATCAATGCGCTGGAAGCCGAGTTCGAACAGCTTAGTGATGCGGCCCTGCGAGCCCGGACCGTCGAATTCCGCGCCCAGCTGGAACAGGGTGCCGATCTCGATGATTTGATCGTCCCGGCCTTCGCCACCGTACGCGAAGCCAGCAAACGAGTGCTCGGCATGCGTCATTTTAACGTGCAGCTGATCGGCGGCATGGTGATGAACGAGCATGGCATTGCAGAGATGCGCACCGGTGAAGGCAAGACATTGGTGGCAACCCTGCCAATGTATCTTAACGCCTTGCTCGGCAAGGGCGCCCACCTGGTCACCGTCAATGATTATCTGGTGAAGCGCGACGCCGCCTGGATGGGCCAGGTCTACAATTTCCTCGGCCTGACCATCGGCATTATCGTGCACGGCATGACCGATATGGAACGCAAGCAGGCTTACGCCGCCGACATCACCTACGGCACCAATAACGAACTCGGCTTTGACTATCTGCGCGACAATATGAAATATACCCGCGACCAGATGGTACAGCGCGGCCATACCTTCGCCATCGTCGATGAGGTGGACTCCATCCTGATCGACGAAGCGCGCACGCCGCTGATTATTTCGGGCCCGTCGGAAGATCGCTCAACGCTTTACACCACCATTGACGCTTTGATGCCGATGATTGGCGAAGGAGATTTCGAACTCGACGAAAAACAGCGCTCGGCGACCTTTACCGATGTCGGTATCGAAAAGCTTGAAGCCAAGTTGGCTGAAGACGGTCTTCTCAAATCGGCCTCGATGTATGACGTAGAAAACGTCGCTCTGGTGCATCACGCCAATTCGGCACTGCGGGCGCATAAGCTGTTCCGCAAGGACAAGGACTATATCGTCCGCAACGACGAAGTGGTGATCATCGATGAGTTTAGTGGCCGCATGATGCCAGGCCGCCGCTATTCGGAAGGCCTGCATCAAGCGCTCGAAGCCAAGGAACACGTCAAGATCCAACCGGAAAATCAGACTCTGGCCTCGATAACCTTCCAGAACTATTTCCGCCTCTATAAAAAACTGGCCGGCATGACCGGCACCGCGGCTACAGAGGCCGAGGAATTCGCCGACATCTACAAGCTTGACGTGATAACCATTCCTACCAATCTGCCAGTGATGCGCGTCGACGACGAAGACGCCATTTTCCGAACTGCCGACGAAAAATTCGACGCCATCGCCACCCTGATCAAGGAGTGCCAGGACCGCAATCAGCCCGTTCTGGTCGGCACCACCTCGATCGAAAAGTCTGAGATGCTGGCCGAACTTCTGCGCAAGAAGAATATCGGCTCGATCAACGTGCTCAATGCCCATCACCATGAGCAGGAAGCCTTTATCGTGGCTGATGCTGGCCTGCCCGGGGCGATCACCATTGCCACCAATATGGCTGGCCGCGGCACCGATATTCAGCTTGGCGGCAATCTAGAAATGCGCATCGAAAAAGAGGCTGCAGGTCTCGAAGGCGCCGAACGCGAGGCTAAGATCGCCCACATCAAGCGCACCATTGCCGAAGACAAGGCCAAGGCGCTGGCCGCTGGCGGCCTGATGGTCATTGGCACCGAGCGCCATGAAAGCCGCCGCATCGACAACCAGCTACGTGGCCGTTCCGGCCGTCAGGGCGATCCGGGCCATTCGGCGTTCTTCTTGAGCCTGCAGGACGATTTGATGCGCATCTTCCCGGTCGACAGCATGGATTCTATGCTCGGCAAGCTCGGTCTCCAACAGGGCGAATCCATCACTCACCCCTGGGTTTCCAAGGCCATCGAACGGGCCCAAGGCAAGGTGGAAGCGCGCAATTTCGACATCCGCAAGAACATCCTAAAATACGACGACGTGATGAACGATCAGCGCAAGGTGATCTTCGAACAGCGCCTTGAAATTATGGATGCCGAAGACATCAGCGAGATCGTCGTCGATATGCGTCACGACGTGATCGACAACATCGTCACCAAAGCCATTCCGGCCCACTCCTACCCCGAGCAGTGGAAGACTAAGCAGCTGCAGACAGCCGCCAAGACTTATCTCAACATCGACGTGCCGGTGACCGAATGGGCCGCTAAAGAAGGCATTGACGCCGAAATCGTCATCAAGCACCTGATCGCGGCGGCCGATGCCCAGACCGCCGCCAAGGAAACCCGTATCATCGCGGCCATGCAGGCGGCGGGCTCGACCAATCCCACCGTGATGCGCCAGGTGGAAAAATCCATCGTGCTGCAATCGATCGACGAGCTCTGGCGCGAGCACCTGGTTACGCTCGATCATCTGTCCAAAGTGGTGGGCTGGCGCGGTATTGCCCAGCGCGATCCGCTCAATGAATACAAGCAGGAAGCCTATGAGCTGTTCCAGAGCCTGCTGGACAACCTGCGCGAACTGGTGACCACACAGCTTAGCCATGTTGAAGTGCAGCCGCGCCCCGTGACGCCGCGAGTGCCAGACCTGAGCGGCCTGCGCGAAACCCATATCGACCCGTTGACCGGCGACAGTGACGATGATTCGCTCCGCGCCATTAGTGGCGATCCTTCGCTCCGGCCGATTGATCCCAAGCTACTGATCGGCGTGGCGCGCAATGCCCTCTGCCCCTGCGGCTCGGGCAAGAAATTCAAGCACTGCCACGGCCAGTTTTAGCCGGCAGGGCTTCCGCCAGTAACCGGACGCTGCAAATGGAAATGTGTACCCGCCGCAAGGTTGGTGCCCATTCTTTTGGATTGGCGATTGTTTCTGGCTAGACCGCAAGCAACCTGCTGACGCTCTGTATCGCCACAAAGGCATCGATTTCTTCCATGGGCAGGTGATCGCCGGAATCCTTGCCATAAAAGCACCGCACCAATCGGCCTGTCTCGCCGATCAGGAAATCGGCCGGCACTCGATTGAGCGGCCCGCTGAATTTGCTCAGGAAATAGCCACACATCACGGCCCTGAACACCACATCAAATTTGAGGCTGGCCATGAAGAAACCGGGCAAGCCGGTTTCCACACCAAAGCGTCGGTAATGTGTCATCGGCGCGTTAGGAATGATCAGGAACGGCGCATCCTATCATCCCACATATTGCCTGACTTCCTCGGCCAACGACTGAAATACGGCCAGCACCTCCAATCCTTATGCTGCCCAGTCTGCATGGCGTCGCACCATAGCATTGACCCGCATATTGCACAGCGGGCAGGCCGCGTAGCGATAGAATGACAGCAGCACCTTTTTCCGCGTAACGCCGCCAGCGAAACGGGCTGCCTGAAATGATCCACCGTCTCAAAATTTGGGGCGGTTTGGCCCTCAACCAGTCTTGTCATCGTGTTCTCCAGGTGCCGTAACGACACGATCAAGCCAGTGCCTGCGCCAACGCCGGCCAGGCAAATCCGGTTTTCTGGCGCTCTTCGATGCCCCCCGCAACGGCCTTACGCCAATCGCCGCTGGGCCTGTAACCAAGCGCAGTGCGGGCATGCTCGATCGGCGTGTTCCAATCCTCGCTGACATGCACTAGCGAGCGGGTAAGGAACGGCGCGCGCGGCAATACTTCCATCAGCGCGCCAAACGCATAGCCCGACCAATGCGGCGTCACATAGAACGATCTGGGCAGGCTGACCACATCCGCGATGTAACTGAACACCTCGCGCAGACTGGGCAGAGTGCCGCTGTGAATGTTGAAACTCTCGTAATCGGCCAGACCCAGCGCGGTAGCAGCCAAGGCAAAGGCCTGCCTCATATCCTCGCCCGTCACCAAGGCCATCCACGCCTTACCATCGCCAAGCCAGGGCATCATGCGGGTTCTCACCGTGGAATGACCGCCGGCACAAACCCCACCTGATTACCCAGCCCGACAAAATGGCCCAATCGCATAGCGACCATGCCGCTGGCCGCGCTGGCCACCGATTTCATATGACGATCAACGTCAATCAACATGTTAAGATGCGGCCAGAAGCCGGTCTTGCGCATTAGGCTAAAATCGTCGATAATCCTGCCCTTGCCGGGCAATTGACCAACGACAAGATGTCGAGGGCAACAGGAAACGACTCACCCCGCTTCCACGGCAAGATCGATCAGGTCCATTGTAGGTTCAAGAAACAGCCACCGCTCGGCGTCAGCATACCGCCAGAACGCACCCAGATGGCCCGCATGGCAAATGGTGCTCACGCCTTTGAAAGGACTGTTGCGATAGGTCGGATCGGTCAAGTTGTCCTGTCGGACTTCACTATCGAACCACTCGGGCAACTTTTTGGCAGAGCGGCACGCTACAATGCCGGTAACACCGCGCGCCCGCAAGGCTTTCAGTATTATGAGTGCCCAGAAATCCTGTCGCGCTAGTGACCAGCACCGTTCTGATCTCAGTCATGGCTATTGCCTCCCGCTACTTGATCGATGTGTTGCAAGATTTCGGACACCACTTCGCTGATGTGATCGGTGTCGCCTGTCTCATGGGCCAGCATCACGGCTCCTTCCAGCTCGCGCACTATCTTGCGCCCGGCCAGCCGGGCCGCTGCCATGATGGTCTTTTTTCGCCATATCAGCATGTACCAGCTGCCTTGCAGCACGACCTTTATGGTGAAGCTGGCCACGTAGGCGACCTAGATTCCGGTCAAACCCAGTCTGGTCTGGCTGAGCCAGATCGCCCCCGGCAGTTGAACACCTAGAATGCAGATTAGCGACAGTACCATGGGCGCCAGCAACGTCCCGCTGGAGCGCATAACGCCGGAAAACACCACGCTCCAGCGAAAGACGATAACGCTCCATAGCACCACATGCAGCAGCGTTTCGGTCAACGCGATCACCGCCGGATCGGTGATGAACAATGCCACCAGATTTTCGCTGAATCAGCGCCCCTATAATGATCGCATTGAGCATCAACGCAGTCCGCGTGATCGCCCCTCGAACTGGTCGATCTGTCCGGCGCCAATCGCCTGCGCCCCGAAAATCGAGGCGGCTATGCTGATCGACATCGCTGGGAACTGCACATAGCTCATCACCTGGCCCAATGCGCCATAGGCCGCCGTGGCATCCGAGTCGAACCGGTTGACCAGCCCGACCACCACGATGCCTGAAACCGATGATACCACTATTTGCAGCCCTGCCGGAATCCCTGGCCGCATGATTAGATCGAGCAGTTTGAAATCGGGTCTGATCATGGCGGCCAGCAATTTGGCGTCAGGCGCCAGCGGCAGATTGCGGACCCATAGATAGACGAACAGGAAACTCAGCACACTGGCAAAGCCGGAAATGAAGGTCACTGCAGCGGTGTTGACATCCAATTGCAGCAAGCCGAACTAGCCCAGGATCAGCGCCGGCGTCAGTACCATGGTCACCAGCAGCGACAGGATCAAAGAGAATAGTCGTATCTGGTATCGCCGACCCCACGCAGCACCGAGATCACCACGATGAAGACGAAAAAGCCCGGTATGCCGATCAGTATGATGCGGGCATAGCCCGTTGTGATTGGCAGAATATTGTCTGGCACGCCGAGCAAGCTCATGATCTATTCGGTCCAGACCCCGCCTATCACGGCAACAACCAACCCCATGGCGATGGCGATAATCAGCGTCGTGCCGGCCACCTGCTTGACTTTGTCAATATTGCGCATCCCAGGCCTAACCGATCAGAATGGTCGAATCCACAGACAGGCCGATCAGGAAACTGAGCAGGAAAAACAGGATCGGAAAGAAGGTAGCGATCGCCGCCAGCGCCTCAACACCGATCAATTGCCCGATATAGATCGAGCTGACGGTGCCCGAGAGCGCCTGCAGTATATTGGCGGCCATCAGCGGCACCAGGAAAACGGAAAACCTGCCAAAGCGGCTGGATTTGGAAATCACCTGAACACTCCGAAAAATTGCTATGCAAAACGCACTACGTCACGGGCCCCGATGACAGAGGAGAGCTGAACAGAGTTCAGGCCAATGCAGGGACCAATTCACACCCCACAGGTGGGAGGCTGGCTGGACAGGAGGCTTGGAAATGACACGGGCGGTGTGTGTATGCCGGTGTCAGCTAACCGTCAACGCAGATTTTGCCCAGTTCATCAGCGTCATGAATGACGGCGATCACTACATGTCATCGCCACAACGGTAATTTGTCGATGCGCAGCGCGCCGCCGGACACTGCAGCTAACCAATGCCCCCGCTCGATCAAACCGCTTTGCCGACCAATTCTACGCCGGTGCCCCGCGCCTGCCTGCTAGTGGTCATTTCGGTGGCCGCCTATGGCCTGGTCTGGGGCGCGCTGGCCCGCAGCGCTGGACTCACCCTGCTCGAAGTGGTGTTGATGAGTGGTTTGGTATTTGCTGGTTCGGCTGAATTCGTAGCGCTTGACCTGTCGATAACTGCACCCTCCAGCCTGTCCATTGGCCCGCCGATCATTGCCGCGCAGATCATCAATCTGCGTTATCTGCTGCTGACCGCTACCACGCGGCCACTATACCCCGCCGGCAAGATCGGCTGGAGCGCAGCATTGATGCTCTTTGTTACCGACGAGAACTGGGCCATCTCCATGCTGGAGATCAAACGAGACAGCGGCACGCTGGCCTTCCTGCTCGAGCGGTGTGTTGACCTATTGCTACTGGATGGCCACGGCCGTCATTCGCCATGTACTGGGTTTGGCCATCAATAACCCGGCGCGGTATGGGCTCGACTTCGCCTTCACCGCCACCTTCCTAGCACTGCTTCTGGGCATGTGGAAATCCAAGGCCGACCTGCTGCCTTGGGATGTCGCGGCGCTTAGCGCCATCATCGCGGCAAGACTGATGGAGAGCAGCTAGTACATCCTGATTGGCGATATCGTGGGGAGTCTGGTCGGCGCGATTGCTGACAAAGTGCGTCATGTGGACTAGCTTCGAAGCCCTGCTCGCCATCGCCGGCATGGCGCTGGTCAGTCTGCTGACCAAGGTCGGCGGATTGCTGCTAGCCCATCACCTGCCCAGGCACAGCCGTGCCGCCGCTTGGCTCAGGCATATTCCCGGCGGCGTGCTGGCAGCGCTGGTGGCGCCGGCCCTAATCACCTGCAACCCGGCCGAGATCATTGCCGCCGCTGCGGCCGCCCTGGTCTATATCCTCAGTAGGAACATGTTTGCCGCCATGGCCATAGGCGTGTTGGTCATCTATCTTGCGCGGACAGCGCTAACCGGATAAGCTCGCACGGAGCCACTTGCAGCGCAACCCGACCTGGGTTAGAGAGTTTTCCGTGCCCTCCTGGCGGAATGGTAGACGCAGAGGATTCAAAATCCTCCGCTGCGAGGCGTGCCGGTTCGAGTCCGGCGGAGGGTACCATTTTTTATCGCTTTCGGCTAACGCCACAATCCTTCCATATAGTGTCTGGCCGCATCGACTTTTCCGCTTTCGCCAAAGCCTATCGCGTGGAGCTGAGCTTGCGATAAGCGTCCTCGACAATGGTGATATGGCCGAAGCATCACATCTTCGGCACCCTGTCGGTCGCCCTGCAGAATCGCGTCGACGATTCTGCCCGCCTAACAATTGGCGCCATTATGGCATGTTGCCGGTCCAGTGCATCACGTTCTGGCGGCGTCATGGCCACCGCACTGAGCCCGGCACAATGAGCCTCCAGATAGCCCATTATCTCGAACATCTCGACCAATCTGGCCGCATCCGGCTTGGCCGCCAGCGCCTGGGCATGCAGCTTCTGGTCGATCAGCCCGCTGGCCGCCAGCAGCCGCAACGCCGCGCGCACCGGCGTGCGCGATAATGGGTCGCCAGACTGGTCTCGTCAAGCATTGTGTCCGGCGCAAGTTCACCGCAGATGATGCGGTCGACCAGCTTTTGTCTGATATGCTCTGCCGAGGTGCGCGTCACGCGGTGATGCACGTCTAAAACCCCGTCAGGCGGGTATAGCCATCATGGAAACATGGGCCACCGGCCACACGCCAGCTATCATCCTGCTTGATCTATGTCTGCATCTGCCGCCCGATTTGCCCAGGGAAATCGGATTGGTGAAAAGGGTCGGCGCTGTCGCAGTGTCCGCGCCATAGCTGGCGATGACCAGCCGGTCGAGTGTACGGCTAAACGGCTGTTGTATTGACCGGAAAGCACGGATTTCGTCGATCCCGTACTGGATCTCCTTAACGCCATAGCGCACTGTTTCGGGTGCGGCCACAAACATGGCGTCCAGCGTCGCGCTGTCATTAGCCAGCAGTGCCCGCTCATAGCGCTCAAAAATTTCCTGCACTTCAGCCACGATTGTCGGATCATTGATGATCATTTGTGGCGCGTCTGCATGCACTCGCGCAAGCGCGCGAGAAACGGAATGGTGTCAAACTATTCCGGCCGCACCTTGTCCCAGTTCACTCCCATCGGCCGCGCCATAGTATTACCGGTGACAATTAGCTCGGCCTCGATGGCGACAAAATCGAGTGGACTGTCATGACTCTCGACGACGATGCCGCCATCATCCACCAATTGCAGCGAGTGGATAGTGGTCGCTATCGGTGTGCTCGCGGTGACACTGCCTAGTTCGCGAAAAATCGCCGTTTCCAGATCGACAAACCGGCACCCTTGCGATTGCGCCCGCCCGCGCGGCTGACCGCCACCAAGCCGACGACGCGTAGATCGAGCGGCTCGACATCTTCAAACTCCATGCGCTGGCCATGCGCCATGAATCCCTGCGGCGTGGCGGCCAGTTCAAACGAGATATCCCAGGCGATCAGAATAACCGGATCGAGCCGCAGATAAGGAAAGTCCTGCGTTAGATACGGCACCGGCCGTATAGACGACCTTGCCATCATAGAGCGCCCGGATACGGATCGGGAGACCTCGCTCAGCCGGCAAAAGCTTGCCAATGAGCAGCCATTCTGCGTCCGACAGATCCCCATATGCCAAAACCGCCTCCTAAAAAGCAGTGTTGAATCATGGCAAAGCTGATTTGGGAATCCATCCTGTCAACAGGATGTAGCGAAGCCGCCAGAGAGATCAGACTCATCGACCTCCAAAGGAAAAGCGTGATGGACAGCCCAATCTTCTGCCCAATAGCGTGTATTCTGACGTACGTGACTAACCTCACGGCGCCCCATCACTGTCCTCGTCAAAACCATTATTGACCAGTTCGACGATGGCTTCGAGCGCTTCGCGGGCCTGCTTACCGCTGGCTTGCACCAAAATCGTGCTGCCGAGGCCGGCCCCTAGCATCATCAGCCCTATGATGGAATTGCCGTTCACCGAAGTGCCATCCTTGATCACGGCAATGGCTGCATCGAAGCACTCGGCGGTGCGCACGAAACGGGCCGAGGCCCGCGCGTGCAGGCCCTTGCGGTTGACGATGATCAACTGCTGCGCGATGGCGCGACTTGCGTCCATCAGTTCACTCCCCCCAGACTATACGGTCCAGCCCCGTCGCGACCATGATCAATCCGCACCGAGAATGGAATTGGCGACAGTGATGTATTTGCGACCCGCTTCCTGCGCCAAGTTCACCGCATCCTTGATGGTCATCTCATTGCGGACGCGGCCCAGCTTGACCAGCATGGGCAGATTGACCCCGGCAATGACCTCGACGTCGCGGTTCTGCATGACCGAGATGGCCAGATTCGACGGCGTGCCGCCAAACATGTCGGTCAGAATGATGACGCCCTGGCCATCATCGGCGCTGTCGACTGCCGCCAGAATGTCGTTGCGGCGTTCTTCCATGTTATCATCGGGACCGATGGCGATGGTCTCGCAATGCTCCTGCGGGCCGACGACATGCTCGAACGCCGACTTGAATTCATGGGCGAGCGCACCGTGCGTCACTAGAACCAGACCAATCATGCAAAGTCCCTAACATGCTGAGTTGCGCCTGCGGCGCGGCGCCGACAGCACTCCAGTATAATTTGCCCGATGCCAGCGCTCCATCCTGCGGGAGCAATACGCATGGCCGAATCCGGATCAATCGACCGAGCGGGCGCCAGTCTTGTCCGGTCGTCGAGACGATTCAAGTGGTATTTTGTCACGGCTGATTAAGAGCTGACATGGCTTCGGCCACCAGCAGAACCTGGTGGCCGAGACTGATCACATTGCCAAAGGGAACTGGTGCACGCGCCAGACTGACTCCAACCAGTTCGGTTTCGAACTCATCTTCTTCGACCATGCGCACTATGTCAGGCACCATGTCGATCACTAGATCGAGTGAGACCGAGCTCTGATGCGAGCGGCTGACAATGCCGCGGCCGCGCAACTCGATCAGTCCGGCGAGATTGTTGGGAGTGTGCATGGTCACCCGCTCATCAGTTTTGATCAGATCGACGCGATCATCGGAAACCAGGAATGCCGGCAGGCCGCGCAGCGCCCAGCGATCCAGCAACGTCAGGGCCAGTACGGATTTTCCAGCCCCGGACGGCCCGCGCAACAGGACACCAGTCGACCCCAATAACAGACCCGTGCCATACACGTTTTTTGCTTTGCTCATGTCTCTAATCTATTTGCGCGCGCGGTAATCTATTTGCGCGCGCGGTAACACAATCGAGAATACCGCGCCCGTGCCATCACTGCGATTATACGCCTTGATGGTGCCCTTGTGAGCATCGACAATCTGCTTGCTGATCGACAAGCCCAGACCGGAATGATCGCCGAAACTCTCAGTGTCAGGGCGGTCGGTATAGAAGCGCTGAAAGATTTTATTGAAATCGCCAGTGATGCCGCGTCCTTGGTCGGTGACGGTGATCCGGATATCGTCGGCGTCGGTGCTGAGTGCGACATGCACAACGCCCCCCTTGGGCGAGAACGAGACGGCATTGTCGATCAGATTGGCGAAGACCTGGGCCAGCCGGCTTTCATGGCCATTGACGATGGTCGCGCCCTTGCCGCTGCGCTTGTCCATCTGTACGGTGACGCCACGACCCAGTGCTATGTCCTTTTGAATACCAACGATCGCTTCGACTAGCTTTTCGATATCGACTCGTTCGGAGCTCTCCCGGGCCAGTTCGGCATCCAGACGGCTGGCGCTGGAGATATCGGTGATCAAGCGGTCGAGGCGTTTGACGTCGTGCTGGACAATGGCGTTGAGCCGCTCGCGATCCTCGGGACGCTTGGCAAGCGGCATGGTTTCGACAGCGCTGCGCAGCGAAGTCAGCGGATTCTTAAGTTCATGCGCCACGTCGGCAGCAAAGCGCTCGATGGCCTCGATGCGATTATAGAGGCCATCGGTCATGCGCCGGAAGGCGTCGCTGAGATAGCCGATCTCGTCGGGTCGATCGGTGAAATCGGGGATTTCAGCGCGGGTATTGCCGGCGGTCTGCACTCTCTCGGCAGCAGCCGACAGGCGGCGCATCGGGCCGGCAATAGTGCCGGCCAGCGCCAATGATAGCACGATCTGCACGGCGGCGGCAATCATGGCAATACGCAATATGCTCCAGCGCTCCTGAGCGACGATGGAATCAATATCGCCCGGTGCCGTCGAGAGCAGGATGGCGCCAACCACGGCACGCATACGCTGCACTGGCACCGCGACCGAAACCACCAGCTGGTTCTGGACATCGACGCGGACAAAGTCGGCGGCAGCGCCCTGCAGTGCCGAAGCGACTTCGGGATAGAGGCTGCCCTCGTCGACACCATATTCCTGATATTTCGGATAATTGTCGCCCGGTACCCAGCCGAGCACGGCGTCCCACCAATCCCACAGGAAGAAGTCGTCGGCCCGTCTGGTCTCGATAATCTGTTGCATCACCTCGCCGCGGGCGTAGATATTGTCGCTGTCTAGGATCATCAACCCGCCCTGATCATAGATGCGGGCACGGGTGCGGGTCGGGGTGATCAGATTGCGTAGCAGGGGCGCAATCCGCTCGGGATTGATGGGAAATTCGAGGGTTGGATCGAAATAGGAGAGGGAGGAGACCGAACCGTCGCCCTGCAATTGCAGCAAGCGGTCGGGATTGACCGAGATGACGTCGCTGTCCACCGTCGCCGAGGCCGCAACGGCGGCGGCAATGATTTCGCCCTGCACGCGCAAGGACTGCACGCGGGCATCAATCAGGCCGGCCCGCCACTGGTTGAGGTAGAGAATGCCGACCACCAGCACCAGCAGGCCCGCCATGTTGAGCACGATTATACGGCGGGTCAGACTGGCGAAGATGGTGAGATCGAGAAACCGGTTGGTGGCGTCGGCCAGCTTATAGAACGACGCCATGAACAGCCGCCAGCGCTGGCCACGACGCAGTTTGGACACGACTTTGGGCGGACCCTCGTCTGATCCTGGCGTGCGCCATTCGGGCGCAGCGTCGGGCTGGTGATCGCGTTCGGACTCAAGAATAGCCAAATGCTGCGCCTATTGCTCCTTGAAGCGGTAGCCGACGCCATAGAGCGTCTCAATCATCTCGAAATCGTCATCGGTTGCCTTGAACTTCTTGCGCAGGCGCTTGATGTGGCTGTCGATGGTGCGGTCGTCGACGTATACCTGATCGTCATAGGCAGCATCCATCAGTGCATTGCGCGATTTGACGACACCGGGACGCAGGGCCAGCGACTGCAGGATCAAGAATTCGGTGACGGTTAGGGTGACGCGCTGCCCTTTCCAGGTACAGGTGTGGCGCTCTTCATCCATCACCAGCGAGCCGCGCTCGATCAGCGCCTTGCTGGAGCCGGCTTCGCCTGGGGCGCCAGCCGGTGCCGAGGGATCGCGCGGCGCAGCGCGGCGCAGGATCGCCTTGACGCGCTCAACCAGCAGGCGCTGGCTGAACGGCTTGGTGATGAAATCGTCGGCGCCCATTTTGAGGCCGAACAATTCGTCGATCTCTTCGTCCTTGGAGGTTAGGAAGATCACCGGGATATCGGATTTCTGCCGCAGGCGGCGCAGCAATTCCATGCCATCCATTCGGGGCATCTTAATGTCGAGGATGGCCAGGTCCGGCTTGTCGGTGATCAGACTCTCCAGGCCCGAGGCACCGTCAGTGTAGGTAGCGACCTGGTAGCCTTCGGCCTCCAGTGCCAGTGACACGGAGGTCAGAATATTGCGGTCGTCATCGACGAGAGCGATCTTGGGCATGAACTGCCTTTCTTGTTCGGACGCTTTCAAGCACGCAGCATCATAGGTCGTTACCCATGCTTGCAGGGGACAATTACGCGTTAAATAAAGCACAGCCAAGGACACTGCAACCGGGCGTGCGCTGCACAGGCTGGTTTGACGCGCGATGCAACTTCCGTCTTACGACCGATTTCGGGATAGCAGCCGGCCAAGGCGACGGATTAGTTTGGGTCGGCAGTAGACGACAGCAGCAGACCGCGAGCGACGGAGTTATAAGATGTTCGACCATAACAGCCTGAGAACCACAATCGCAGCGGGCGCCGGTTCGGTATCCAGCAATGATATCGCACCCATCTTGGTTGCCCGTTCGTTGCAGGGCAATGAAAGCGAACTAACCGCCGATGGCGCGGTGTCGGTGCGCACTAGAGCCTTTACTGGCCGCTCACCCAAGGATAAGTTCATCGTGCGTGACGCCCTGACCACCGACAGCGTGTGGTGGGACAATTCGGACGCCATGAGTCCCGCCGATTTTGAAACCCTGTTGGCGGATGCCGTGGCGGCACTGGGTGGGCTCGACCTGTTTCGCCAGGATCTGCTGGCCGGGGCCGATCCGCGCCACCAATATAGCGTCACCGTACTGACGCCCAGCGCCTGGCATGCCCTGTTTATTCGTAATCTGCTGATCCGTCCCGGCGAGATGGTGGCCACCGGCGCCAATCCAACCGCCGTCACGATCGTTCACGTCCCCCATTTTCGGGCGGACCCAGCACGGCACGGCTGCCGCACCGACACGGTCATCGCGCTCGATATGAGCCGCAACATCGTGATCATCGCCGGCACGCTCTATGCCGGCGAAATCAAGAAAAGCGTGTTCTCGCTGTTCAACTTCCACGCGCCGCGCCAAGGTGTGTTGCCGATGCACTGTTCGTCCAATCTGGGTAAGCAGGGCGAAGCGGCGCTATTCTTTGGCCTGTCGGGCACTGGCAAGACGACGCTGTCCAATGATCCGGAGCGCCCGCTTATCGGCGATGACGAGCACGGCTGGAGCGCTGATGGCGTTTTCAACCTTGAGGGTGGCTGCTACGCCAAGACCATCAAGCTGAGCGACATCGCCGAGCCGGAAATTTTTGCCGCGACCAAATGTTTCGGCACCGTGCTGGAAAATGTCGTGCTCGATGACGCCAAAGTGCCCGATTTCGACGATGTCTCGCTTACCGAAAATACCCGCGCAGCCTATCCCATTCATGTGCTGCCCGCCATTGCTAAGGGCAGTGTTGGCGGCACGCCCAAGACCGTGGTGTTCCTAACCGCAGATGCGTTTGGCGTGCTGCCGCCAATTGCTCGGCTGACGCCGGATCAGGCAGTCTACCACTTCCTGTCAGGCTATACTGCGAAGGTTGCCGGCACCGAGCGGGGTATTACCGAGCCACAGGCGACGTTCTCGGCCTGCTTTGGCGCGCCGTTCATGCCGCTGCATCCCACGGTCTATGGCGAGATGCTGGCCAAAAAACTGCGCGCCAGTGGCGCTTCGACCTGGCTGATTAATACCGGCTGGACCGGTGGCGGCTATGGTGTGGGCAAACGGATCGATATCGCCTCAACCCGACGTCTGCTGAGCGCGGCGCTGAACGGCGAATTGGACAATATGGCCATGCGGACCGACGAGCTCTTCGGCTTTGAAGTGCCGATTGCGGTGACCGGGATCAATCCCAAGCTATTGACACCGCGCCAGACCTGGACCGATGGCGAGGCCTATGACCGCCAGGCGCTGCATCTGGCCAGCCTGTTCCGAGCGAATTTCGAAAAGTTCGGCGCCAATGCCGACGCCGCACCCGGCCCGCATCTGATCTAGGCGGCTTAATAACGTCTGGCGGCGCGACACCGACTGTCGTGCCAAGTGTCTCCATAGCGGAACCGGTGGCACGAGGCTCATCGCCTACGTTCTCGCGCACCCCACCCGACTCCCCTGAAGGGGAGGCGGATTTTTGATTGGGCTCGATTTTGCCAAATCCACCAGTCCGTCCCCTCTCAGGGGAGAGAAGGAGGCGATACGGCGCCCAGGCCCACCATCGCCCACCCACCGCGCATCACCCTGTGGTGAGCTTGGGCACCCGTGGCCGGATCTGATC
>JALBVE010000035.1 GCA_025050575.1 Candidatus Devosia symbiotica | reverse complement strand
CACGGAGTATTCGGACCGATGTAGATCCACACGCCGAACGACAAAACTGTTGCACTCTCGTTGGTGCATACCAGTGAACCTTCTGTAAATGCCGGCAACGCCAAGGTTCCAGTCATTGTGGCCTTCGACCGCAAGGAACTGGCATTGATCCTGGCGATCTCTGGCCGCAAGGTGGAGCAGAGCGAATGGCACGACTACGCCATGGACTTCCTGCGCGATCGTGCCGTGTTTTCGATTTATGTCCGGGTGTCGGAGCGGCCATTGTTCATCGTTGAAAAGACGCTAAGGCTGCGCAATCGGCAAGGGCAATATGCGATGATCAAAATTAGCAGGGCTGAGTTCTTAAACGCGGCCACGACATCGGTCAGGTGCTGCGCGTGCTAGATCCGCAATTGGCCGTGGTTAGCTAAATGATCGTCGTGCGGGCTGCGCGCCTGGACGATGTTGCGGCCATGAGTGTGGTGTTGATCGCGTCAATCTATCAATTGTGCGTCGATGATCACCATTATGATCCTCAAGCCATCGTTGCCTGGACGCGCAATACAGAGTGTCGACGGCGTTGTAGCGATGCTGACGGACGACGCACTGATTATGATTATTGCTGAGCGAGCGGACGGGATAGTTGCTGTTGGTGCAGTCACTCGTTTAGGCGAGATAGCGCTCAACTATGTTGCGCCCTAAGCCCGCTTTACTGGTGTGAGCAAAGCGCTTCTTGCTGGCCTCGAGGCTGAGCTGCGGGCCCTCGGCTTTCAAGAAAGCCGGCTTGAATCGACAACGATGGCGCGGTGGTTTTACCAAGCTGCCGTCTAGAACACTGATGGTCCGCAGGCTTATGGTCGGCGCGTCAATGGCTACCCGATGCGCAAGGATCTCACCTAAAGCGTCAGGTGCATATGCAGGATATCGAGCCAGCGATCGAACTTGAAGCCAAGCGCCTCGTGGTGACCGATATGGCGGAAGCCAAGCTTTTCATGCAGCTTGATCGAGTTGGTGCCTTCGGTAATGATCACGGCGATCATCTGCTTGACGCTATAGCTGCGCGACTGCGTGATGATCTTGTTCATCAGTAGCGTGCCTAGCCCCTTGCCGGTGGTATCTGAGGCGCAATAGTACCGAGTTCTTGAACGTGAAGCGATAGGCCGGGCGCTGGCGATAGGCCGAGGCATAGGAATAGCCGAGCAGGGTGCCGTCCGGGGCCTTAGCCATCACGACGGGGTGGCTGGCGGCCAGCATATACCGGAATTTTTTTACCCAGCACATCCTCGCCCGGCGCTTGGAGATCAAAGGTCGCCACCGAATGCTCGACATAGTGCTTGTAGATGCCGATGATAGAGAGACCGCAGCCCTTAGCTGCGGTCCGAAGTCTCGTCCAACCAAATTCCTTGATTGGCCAATCAAGGATGCTGGTGCTTATTCGCGATTGCCGAACAGGCGCAGCATCATCAGGAATAGGTTGATGAAGTCCAGATAGAGGCGCAGCGAACCCATAATGGCACCCTTAGCCAGCACTTCGGTATTGTAGCTTTCGGAATATTCTTCCTTGATCTTCTGGGTGTCGTAGGTGGTCAGGCCCACAAAGATTAGCACGCCCACAACCGAGATGATGAATTCTATCATCAGGGACTGCATGAAGATGTTAACTACCGCAGCGATGATCAGGCCGATCAAACCCATCATCAGGAAGCTGTTCATGGCGGTCAAGTCGCGCTTGGTGGTGTAGCCATAAAGGCTCATCGTGCCGAAGGTTGCCGCGGTGATAAAGAATACCTTGGCGATCGAAGTGTCCGTATAGACGAGGAAGATCGAGGACAGCGACAGGCCCATGATGGCGGCAAAGCCCCAGAAGGTCGCCTGTGCAGCTGGCGCCGACAGTTTGTTGATGCCAAAGCTAAGCACCATGACGAAGGCGAGCGGCGCGAGCATGACAACCCACTGCAGCGGGCTGCCATATAGAAGTGCGCCGAATTGGGTGACCATTGCGCCATCGGCCAGAGTGCCAACGGCAGCAGCAGGATCGGTGGTCACTGCAGCGCCAGCGGCAAACCAGGCCACCAGGCCGGTTACCACCAGGCCAATGCTCATGTAGTTGTAGACACGCAGCATGTAGCTGCGCAAGCCCTCATCGATGGCCGCGGCCGAGCTGGCCCGCGCACCGAGGGTCTGACGGTCAAATTCAGCCATTGTTCGGTTCCTTTCCCAGGTGAAGCGGTCTCTATGCGCCGCCGGTTGGCGTTGATTGCTACTTGACGGACAATATGGATGCGGGTCCAGATGTTTACAAGGCTTATCAGTGGGCCGCGACAAATAGACTGGTCGCGCGTATCGGCTGTGCTGCGGTCAAGTGCCGAATTGTACTGATTATGAGTAACAGATGAGGGCCCATGAGGGCCCATACCCCGGCTCTTCACTGGTCTTGAAATCCCAGCTGACGTGGAGTGTGACCTAATCATTGAAACGGGGTGGCCTATCCGGCGCCCGTTGGATTGATACCGAGAACTATCACATTACCTTGAGATTCATCGGAGATGTGGATCATCAGACCGCCAATGAGGTTGCCGACAGCCTAGACAGGCTGTTAAATTCCATGCGTTTTGATGTCCGCTTGACCCATCTGGGCAGTTTTGGCGGCCACAAGCCGCGTGCGCTCTATGCTGGTCTGGAGCCGAGCGATGCCCTTAGCCGGCTGCAGGCGGCGCAGGAGCGCGTGTTGCAGCGCGCCGGGCTGGCGCCTGAGGGCCGGAAGTTCGTCCCGCATGTCACGCTGGCGCGGCTGCCGAGCGCCAATGCGCTGGATGTGGTGCGGTTCATGTCAGGTTCCCAGTTGGCCGATTCGTACTATAATTCGAATAAGGATTTGGTTGGTGGCGGTCCCTATATAGTGGAGCAGAGCTACTCGCTGCCGGCCTGAAAATCTCACTTACGACTCTAGTTAGGATGATGTTTACGCTGACAGCGTAGACTGGTCTGCAGTCCTGCTCACTGCCAAACTGCTGCCGCATTTGGCAGGCATTTATGAAGAAAATTCGATTGGATGCGGTGGCATTTTGACACCTTGGTAACCATGTCTGCGGCAGAGTTGGCGGGTAGCTCCACTCCGATAGCGGACCCTCAAGATGAGGAACAAATTGGCGATGACGAGGAAAACCACAAGCCTAGTAGTCGGGCTCGCGGTCAGCGCGGTTGTGGCTCTGACCCCTGCCGCACAGGGGCAGCAGGCTACTGAGCTGGGAACATTCAATGCCTGGACCGCCTGGCAGGCGACCGATGCCAGTGGCCTGATCTGCTATGTTTCGGCGGCACCGCAGGCCAGCGAGCCGGCCGGCGCCAACCGCGATCCGATCCATTTCATGATTATTCACCGCAAGGGCATGGGTACCAAGAACGAGGTGCAGACCATCATCGGTTATCCCTACAATACGATCGACGCCAAGGCGAGCGCCAGCATCGATGGCAAGTCCTATCCGATGGTAGCCGAAGGGTCGGCCGCCTGGCTGGCTTCGACCAGCGATGAAAGCGGCTTCGTGCAGGCGTTCAAGGCGGGCAGAAAATTGATTGTCAAGGGCACTAGCCAGCGCGGTACCGATACCAGCGACAGCTACTCACTGAGTGGCGCGACGGCTGCCATGAACGCCATTGATGCCGCTTGCAAGTAAGTCGAAATTTTGGGTTGCCCTATCTAGGCAATCCATCATAGCTGGGCGGTGGGATTGCTGAACTCTTAGCCGCTTATCGTTTTGAGGCTATTGATGACCAAGTCCCCTGTTGAGCTTGTCCTTGTTGCAACGCTTGTTCTGACCACCGCTGCCAGTGCGCAGCAAGTGCGGTTGCTGGGTGAACACCGGGCCTGGTCGAGCTATGGCGCTATCGATGCGGCTGGCGCAGTTTGCTTTGCCATGACCAAGCCGGAAAGCGTGACGCCAGCGCTAGACGATTATACGCAGGCTTATATCTACATTACTAACCGCCCGGCCGAAAACGTGATCACCGAGTTCAACCTGGTGGTTGGTTTTACCTTCCAGCCCGACAGTAAGGCCACGGTCGATGTCGGTGGTCAGGTGTTCAACCTGTTTACTCAGAATGACGCGGCCTGGCTTGATGATACCAGCCAGGCGAGTGCACTGGCCAGTGCAATCCGGGCTGGTTCGAGTATGACCGTTGAGGCCACCAGCGCCGCGGGTATCAAGGTTACCGAGGCTTATTCTCTGTCAGGCGCCACGGCGGCGCAGCAGTCGATAGGGTCGGTCTGCTAGGCCAATCCGACCCACGGCGTCCCTACCCGCCTTGGCATTGTAGGCAGCTCTGAGCACATACTCGCGGCAGCGCGTTCCAGCAAGCCGATCTGCCCTGCGGGGCGGCGCGATGCTTTGCCTAAAACATGCCTATATGCTATTGGCCGCGTTAATCCCTTCGTTTTCGGACCTTTGCGCGCCATGAGCATTGCGCTGAACCTTGACCATTCGACTGCTATCCGGCCTGCCTCGAGCAGCCGGCCGTCGCTGATTGGTCTGAACAAACTCCAGTTGGCCGAGGCGCTGACCACCGCCAGGATCGTTGCCGATAAGGAGGCGCGGATGCGCGCTAGCCAGTTGTGGAACTGGCTCTATGTGCACGGCACAACCGATTTTGAGCGCATGATCAATGTGGCAGCGCCGGTGCGGCAGAAGTTGGCCGACGCGTTCAACTTGGACCGGCCCGAAATCATGTCCGAGCAGATTTCCACCGACGGCACGCGTAAATGGCTGTTCTGCTTCCGCGACTCGGCCAATCCGAACTATCCGTCGGTTGAGGTAGAAACCGTCTATATCCCTGAAGAAGACCGTGGCACGCTGTGCGTGTCGTCCCAGGTCGGCTGTACGCTAACCTGCTCGTTCTGCTATACTGGTACGCAGAAGCTGGTACGCAATCTGACGGCCGGAGAGATTCTCGGTCAGATCCTGATGGCGCGCGAGCAACTGGGAGATTTTCCGGGCGGCACCCGTCCGGCCGATGGCGGCCGGGTGCCGGCTACGGGTACCCGTGCCATCACCAATGTGGTCATGATGGGCATGGGCGAGCCGCTCTATAATTACGACAACGTCAAGCAGGCCCTGCTGATTGCAGCGGCTAGCGATGGAATGAGCCTGAGCAAACGCCGCATTACGCTGTCGACCTCAGGCGTTGTGCCGTTCATCGAGCCGACCGGGCGCGAGATCGATGTGATGCTGGCCATTTCGCTGCACGCCACCAACAATGATCTGCGTGACGTGTTAGTGCCGATCAACAAAAAGTGGCCGCTCGAAGAGCTGCTAGAAGCCTGTCGGACCTATCCGGGCGTGTCCAATTCGCGTCGCATCACGTTTGAATATGTGATGCTGGACGGGATCAATGACAGTGACGCCGAAGCGCGTGAACTGGTGCGATTGCTCAAGGGCATTCGGGCCAAGATCAATCTGATCCCTTTCAATCCCTGGCCGGGTGCCAATTACGGCATCTCTCCGTCGAGCCGTATCGAGCGCTTTGCCGATATCGTCAACAAGGCCGGCTATGCTAGTCCGGTGCGGACGCCGCGCGGTCGCGATATTTTTGCGGCCTGTGGGCAGCTCAAGAGCGAAAGCGAGCGGCTGAGCAAGAAGGACCGCGAGGCGTTGGTGGGGTGACGTTGCCGGTATTGGTACCCGAACTTTCGGTCAGCGATATTAGGCGCAGCCTGGCGTTTTATTGCGACGTGATGGGGTTCGCAGTGCGCTGTGAACAGCCCACCAAGGGATTTGTCTGCCTTGAGTTCGGGCAGGCTGTATTGATGCTCGATTAGCTCGGCGCCGGCCGGGACTGGCTCACCACGCCGCTTGATCAGCCGTTTGGCAGGGGTATCAATCTGCAGATTCAGATCGACGATCTTGTGCCCATACTAGAACGGCTCAGAGCCGGAAAGTTTGTGTTTTTTTGAGTGGCTCTAGACAATGACCTTTGACGTCGGCAGTACGCTGATTGTTCAGCGCCAATTCTGCGTGCAGAATCCAGACGGTTATTTGCTTCGCTTCTGCCAACGGGATTAAATCAACTCTGCTCGCGACATTGGGGAGGGAAATTCCCCTTTTTGGGTGCTAATCTCGCCGCAGTCAGGATGATGCTGAACCATGTCACAACGCGGCCACTCACACCATGACGATCTGCCGACGCCCGGCGAATGGCGGGTGGTCAATGCGGTGCGCCACGGCATGGGTAATGCTGAGGTTGCTCATCGGCGGAATGTGAGCCTGGACGCGGTAAAATTTTATCTTGGTAATATCTTGGGCAGGCTGCGCTTTTGCTGGGTAGGGCGGCGCCACGGCATTGGATGGGTATGCCCAAGGGTGGCCACACAAAAGAGAGGGTCGGAATGACGCAATCGGGATTTGGCAGTATTGGCCAGCTTAGCCGCAGTGTTGTCGATATCGCGGCGGCCGAGGACTGGTGGCGTGATGTGCTGGGCGTGCTGCATCTCTACACTTTTGGCGCGCTAGCCTTTTTTTGATTGCGGGGGGGATGCGGCTGATGCTGAGCGCTGAGCCGAGAGAGGCGCAAGCCAATATCATCTATTTTCGAGTGGTTGATATTGCTCCCAGCCATGCAGATCTCAGTGCGCGTGGCGTGACCGTTGCTAACGCGCCGCAGATGATCCGCCGCCACGCCGATGGCACCGAGGAATGGATGGCATTCTTTTCCGACAATAAGAGGCTGCCGCTGCCGATCATAAGCCGGCGGACCCCGGTCTGATCCTCGGCATCCTTCGGCCGGCAATATGGTAGCGGCGAAGGCCATGAATACGGCGGCAAAGCTCCAGTTCAGTGCCTTTGAACCTAGGCATTGTCACGCAGCGTCATCGTTAGCCATTGGGCAAACAGCACAATGGCGATGACGATAGGCAATGAGACTAGTACGAATTTCACACCCAGGAACAGCAGCTTGCCGACGGCGTCGGATCGTAGGCCGAGACGAACTGGAGAAGGAAGGTGACAAAGAACAGTGCCACCTTGGGATTGGTCAGATTGATGCCCAACCCGGTCATATAGCTCTGGGTGAGGCTGGGTGTCTTGCCGCCAGTCCTGATGATCAGAATGCCGTCGTCGGCACGAATGGCTTGGATGGTCAGCCAGACCAGATAGAGCGCTCCAACGATCTTGGGCATTCAGAGGGTGGTCAAGGCAGCGACGATCAGCATTGAAATGCTAAAGGCAATCAGCGCAGTGTGGACGGCAATGTCGGTAAGGGCACCCAGCACGGTGGCAAAGCTGTGCATCCTGCTAAAATTCATGGTGCGCGAAACAAACAGCGTCATGTCGGAGCCGGGGTGATGGCCAGGACGCAGGATGCCAGGGCAAAACCCAGCATGACGGGAAGATTGGGCAGAAAGGCGGGCATTTTTTGATCTCTTGCGACGCGAATAGCACGAGATGTAGCGTAGCGCCTCGCATCCGGTCAGCGCTGTCCCTATAGAAAAGGCAGCTCGGTGCTAGTCTTGATGGTTTCCATAGGCACATCGGTCTTGACACTCTGCACGCTGGGGATGCGGGTCAGATGGTCAGACTGGAAGCGCCAATAGGCATGCAGATCGGCGGTCACGACCCGCATGATGGCGTCGCACTCGCCGGTAGTGAGGTAGCATTCCACTACTTCGGGAAATTTGCGGATCGTCTCGGCGAACTGGTGGGTGATGGCGGCGTCCTGCGTCTTGAACCAGACGCGCACGAACACAGTCAGGCCGACGCCCACTTTGGCGGGATTGAGCACAGCGACATAGCGGTCGATGATGCCGGATTCTTCGAGCAATCGAACGCGCCGCAGGCAGGGGGAGGGTGACAGGCCGACCTGATTGGCCAGATCGACATTGGAGATGCGGCCATTGTTCTGCAGGACGCGCAATATGCGGCGATCGATGGCATCAAACATTAGCGGCATTTAGTGCTGTCCTTTGGTAGTTTCTTGGCATCTTATGCCACTAAACTACGTTTAGGTAAAGTTTTGGCAAGTTTATTGCGCCCGATCTAGTCTATCATTCCATATCATTTTCGTTGGACGACAGAACTCATGGCAAAAGACATCAAAAAAGTCGTGCTGGCCTATTCGGGTGGTCTGGACACCTCGATCATCCTGAAATGGCTGCAGGAGACCTATCAGTGCGAGGTCGTGACCTTTACGGCCGATCTGGGGCAGGGCGAAGAGCTCGAATCAGCGCGCAAAAAGGCCGAGCTGATGGGGATCAAGGATATCCGCATCGAGGATCTGCGCGAGGAATTCGTCCGCGATTTCGTGTTCCCGATGTTCCGCGCCAATGCCGTTTATGAGGGGGTCTATCTGCTGGGTACCTCGATTGCCCGGCCACTGATTACCAAGCGTCTGGTCGAGATCGCTCAGGAAGTAGACGCCGATGCCATTTCCCATGGCGCTACCGGCAAGGGTAATGACCAGGTGCGGTTCGAGCTGACCGCTAACGCGCTTGATCCTTCCATCAAGGTGATTGCGCCCTGGCGCGAATGGAACATCCAGTCGCGCACGCAGTTGATCGAGTATGCCGAACAGCACCAGATCCAGGTGCCCAAGGACAAGCGCGGCGAAGCCCCTTTCTCGGTCGATGCCAATCTGCTGCACACCTCCTCGGAGGGCAAGGTGCTCGAAGACCCCTCTGAGGTTGCGCCCAAATATGTCTATCAGCGTACTGTGGCGCCCGAAGATGCGCCCAACGAACCCGAAATCATTACCATCGGCTTTGAAAAGGGCGATGCCGCTTCAGTCAACGGCGTCACGTCGTCATCTGCTGCGCTGCTGACCAAGCTCAATGAACTGGGTGGCAAGCATGGCGTGGGCCGGCTTGATCTAGTGGAGAATCGCTTTGTCGGCATGAAGTCTCGCGGCGTTTACGAGACCCCTGGTGGCACCGTGCTGCTGGCCGCCCATCGCGGCATCGAGTCGATCACCCTGGATCGTGGCGCGGCCCATCTCAAGGACGAGATCATGCCGCGCTATGCCGAACTGATCTATAATGGCTTCTGGTTTGCGCCCGAGCGCGAAATGCTGCAGGCACTAATCGACAAGAGTCAGGAGTTCGTTACCGGCCAAGTCACTATCAAGCTCTACAAGGGCAGCGTTACCGTGATCGCGCGCAGCTCGCCAATGTCCCTATATTCCGAAGATCTGGTGACCTTTGAAGAGGGCAGCCGCAGCTATGACCATCATGATGCCGAGGGCTTTATCCGGCTCAACGGCCTGCGGCTAAAGATTTATGCTGCCCGCAATAAATTAGCTGGTCTTAGCTAATCGCGTCAATTAAAGAGGCCCACGAATCGACTCACGGGCTTCGTTCTGATGCAACGTCCTTAATCGGTCATTAAGCCGTTCGAACTAGCCTCCGCATCGGCGTCATAACTGCACGTCATGAAGGGGATCCGTCGAGTGCGCGTAGTCGATGTTGGAAGCTTGAGCAAAATGGCCGAAGCATTGCGGCTTGATGCCGCGTTTGAAAACATCCCGTACGGGTTTTGCGTTTGGTCGCCGCAGTTTCGCCTCATCATGTGAAACCAGCACTACAGCAATTTTTTGTCTTTCCAAAGACACCTTGTCTCGCGGCATGAGCCTTCAAGATGTGGTGCAACTAAACTCCAGACTGGGCAATCACTCCGGATGGACGCCGGACGACTTTTACGAAACCTATACCACTGAACTTTTGGCCAATCGCAATGGCGCGCAGCTAAAGAGTCTGGAGGTAATGCGGGGTAGCCGCACTATTGAAACCCGCATGCCTATTCGGAAGCGCTGGACTGGGTGGTAACCCATGAGGATATCACCGACGAGGTGGCACACACCGAGGTGGCGCAGAAGCGCAAGATTGAGCTCGAGCGGCAAAATATTTGTCTCGACGCAGCGGTCAACAATATCAGTCAGGGCCTGTGCATGATAGATGCGCACGGGCGGCTTGTAATCCGCAATGAACCCTATGCGCGCATCTATGGTCTGCCCGAGCATTTTTTGCAGCTGGGTACTCATCTTGAAGATGTTCTCGGTCATCTGTTTGATATCGGGATGAATACATCGGGAATGCGTGAGAAGTATATCGTCTTGTGCAGATAGATCATCGCGCGGCGTGAATACGGAAAGACCATCCACGAGCTCAATAACCGCACCATCATGATCCAACACCATCCCATGAAGGATGGCGACTGGGTGTCCACCCATGAAGATATTATCGAGCAGAAGCAGAGCGAGGCGCGCATTCAACATTTGGCGCGCCATGACGCGCCGACCGATCTGCCCAACCGCATCGAGTTTCTTGATCATAGGGCATATTCACAACGGCCAAAAGGGGGGGGTGGAAATTGAAGAACAATTAGCCATAGTGCGGGCGCAGAGGGCTAGCGAAATCCAGGGCTGTCTGTTCTCTCCGCCGCTATCGCCGACCGCGCTGCTCAATCTGCTGCGGGCGCAGGGCAAAAAGGCGATGGTGGCACCAAAGCCAGCCCATCGTGGCCAAGCCATGATCGGCACTGTTCTGAGCCTGGCGCAGTAATCATCAGACACGGTCGGGCGATCTGCAACCCACCTGTGCGTCGCTCGCGCTTGTAGAAAAGCTCATCTTCCTGTAATGTAGCGCCGAATGCGCTAATCCCCTTGTTGTTGGGGGAGTTGGCGCGCGTTCATTCCTGCATGGTTCAGCCGCTTGTTGCCGCCTCTATCGCGGCACAAGGTTTTGAGATCATGCCAAACAGGCCGGATCCATATGTCCTTGCGCAATATCGCCATCATCGCTCACGTTGACCATGGTAAGACCACTCTGATCGACGTCCTGCTCAAGCAGTCAGGTTCTTTCCGTGCAAACGAACGCGTCGAAGAGCGCGCCATGGACAGTAATGATATCGAGCGCGAGCGCGGTATCACCATTCTGGCCAAAGTGACGTCCTTGCTGTGGAAAGATACACGTATCAACATCGTTGATACCCCCGGCCACGCCGATTTCGGCGGCGAAGTCGAGCGTATCCTGTCCATGGTCGATGGCGTGGTCGTCCTGGTGGACGCTGCCGAAGGCCCGATGCCCCAGACCAAGTTCGTGCTTGGCAAGGCGCTGGCCCAGGGCCTGCGCCCGATCGTGGCCATCAATAAGATCGACAAGTCTGACGAGCGCCATCTTGAAGTGCTCGAAGAAATCTTCGACCTGTTCATCGCGCTCGACGCCAGCCCTGAGCAGCTGGACTTCCCGGTGCTATACGGTTCGGCCAAGCAGGGCTGGATGGCCATTGAGCCCGAGGGTCCCAAGGACGATCTCGCCCCGCTGCTCGACATGGTGATCAAACATGTATCTGAGCCGACGGTCGAAGAAGGCCAGTTCTCCATGCTGGTGACCACCATTGAGCACAATCCCTTCCTGGGCCGCATCCTGACCGGTCGCATCACCTCGGGCAGCATCAAGTCCAACGATCCGATCCACACCATTAATCACGAGGGCAAAGAAGTCGAAAAGGGCCGCGTTTCCAAGGTTCTGGCATTCCGCGGTCTAGAGCGGACCCCGGTTGATTCGGGTGAAGCTGGCGACATTGTGGCGATTGCTGGCCTGGTAACCTCGACAGTAGCAGACACCATCTGCGCGCCGCAGGTGACCACGCCAATCGCCTCTAAGCCGATTGATCCACCAACACTGTCGGTGACCTTCCGCATCAATGACGGCCCGTTGGCCGGTCGTGAAGGTGACAAGGTGCAGTCGCGCATGATCCGTGAACGCCTGATGCGCGAAGCCGAAGGCAATGTGGCCATTCGCGTAACGCCGGGCGAAGACAATGACAGCTATGACGTGGCAGGTCGCGGTGAATTGCAGCTGGCCGTGTTGATCGAAAACATGCGCCGTGAAGGCTTTGAACTCACTATTGGCCGCCCAAAAGTGCTGTTCAAGGAAGAGAACGGGCAGAAGCTTGAGCCAATCGAAGAAGTCATCATCGATGTGGATGATGAGCACACTGGCATCGTGGTACAGAAGCTGACTGAGCGGAAGGGCGAGCTGACCGATATGCGTCCGTCCGGCGTTGGCCGCACTCGTATCCAGCTGCTGGTGCCGACCCGTTCGCTGATCGGCTATCAGCCCGAATTGCTTAGCGATACGCGCGGCACCGCCATCTTCAACAGGCTGTTCCACTCCTTCGTGCCACTCAAGGGTAATCTGCCTGGCCGCCGTACTGGCGTGCTGATCTCCAATGGCACTGGCCAGTCCGTGGCGTTCGCGCTGTGGAACCTGGAAGACCGTGGTCAGATCATGATCGACTCGGGCGTGGACATCTATGAAGGCATGATCATTGGCGAGCACAGCCGCGAGAACGATCTCGAGGTCAATGTGCTCAAGGGCAAGCAGCTCACCAATATCCGCACAACGTCCAAGGACGAAGCGGTGCGCTTGACTACGCCCAAGAAGCTAACTCTCGAGCAGTCGCTTGGCTATATTGCTGAAGACGAATATGTCGAGGTGACGCCAAAGTCGCTGCGTCTGCGCAAGATCTGGCTCGACCCGAATGATCGCAAGCGCATGAGCCGGACCTCCAAGGCCAGCTAAGAATCTTTTTTTTGGGGGGGCCGGCGCTTGTGTCGGGCCTTGAATTTTTTTTTGTTGGCAGTTGTCGCCAATGGTAACGCCCGGAACAGGCAGGAACGCTTCATGGCCGCGTGGATTATTCAGACAATTTCGGATTTGGGCTATGTCGGCATCTTTCTAGTGATGCTGGCGGAGTCGATCTTTCCGCCAATCCCCTCCGAATTGATCATTCCCTTTGCCGGCTTTGCTGCTGCCAATGGCGAGCTGAATTTTTTCGGCGTACTGGCGGCGGCGATCATTGGCGCGGTGGCGGGCATGCTGCCCTGGTATTTTGCCGGGCGGATATTTGGCCTTGAGCGCCTGCGTGCGATGTCAGACCGATTTGGCCGGGTAATGACGCTCAACGCCGAGGAAATCGACATTGCCGTGTTGGCCTTTCACCGGTTCGGTCCGGTCATTGTGCTGTTCGGCCGGCTGATGCCGCTGATCCGCACACTGATTTCGATCCCTGCAGGTCTGACGCGCATGCCGCTGGTGGTGTTTATCCTGGCCTCTACGACAGGCTCCCTGATCTGGAATACCATTCTGACGCTGGCTGGCTTTGTGCTGCATGAGCACTATCACCTAGTCGATACGGTGCTGGACCCGCTGAGCTATATCGTGCTGGCATTGGTGGTGTTGATCTATGTCTATCGGCTGGTGACCTGGCGCCCGAGCAAGCAGCCCGGCTAGACCAGCTGGGCGGCCGCTCTGACGGGTTGGGCAGGCGCAAGTGAACAGTTTGGCCTTTCCCGGCTTGATCCTCGCATTGGTTTTGCGCCAAGAGCTTTGCAAAGCAAGGTTTCCTCATGGACAAATTCACTACCCTGACCGGTGTTGCGGCGCCCCTGCCGTTCATCAATATCGATACCGACATGATTATCTCCAAGCAGTATCTCAAGACTATCAAGCGGACGAGGCTGGGGTCAGCGCTGTTTTTCGAGATGCGCTACAATAATGATGGCAGCTAGAATGAAGATTTTGTGCTCAACAAGCCCGCCTATCGCAAGGCCCAGATCATCGTGGCCGGCGATAATTTCGGCTGTGGTTTGAGCCGTGAGCACGCGCCGTGGGCGCTCCTGGATTTCGGCGTACGCTGCGTGATCTCGACCAGCTTTGCCGATATATTCTACAATAATTGCTTCAAGAACGCCATTCTGGCGGTGGTGGTCGGCGCTGGCCAGCTGAAACAGCTGATGGATGACGCCGGGCGCAGTTCAAACGCCATTCTGGCGGTGGATCTGGCTGTCTAGACCATTCAGGGTCTGGATAGTGGCGCGATCTCGTTCGACATCGATCCGAGCCGCAAGCAGATCCTGCTTGAAGGTCTGGACGACATTGCGGGCACGTTGAAGTCTGATCCGTCGATTACCTCGTTTGAAACCAAGATGGCAGCCGATCGCCCCTGGCTCTGAGTAAAAAGCATGCAGCGCGTTTCTACCGGCTCGCCTGTTGAGGTCACCTTCGGTTATTCCTATGTCGTGCGACATGAGGACACTGTCTATGTATCCGGTACCACTGGCTACGCCTATGCAACCATGACTATGCTCGACAATGTCGGCCAGCAGGCAGGCAATGCCCTGGCCACCATCGACAAGGCGCTTAAGGAAGCCGACTCGTCCATCCAGGATACGGTGCGAGTGGTCTATATATGGCGGCGACCGCGCCGATGTCGAAGCAGTGGTCAAGCTGGCCGGCGGCACGGCTTATGATACCCATCAGGTGGCTATTACCGACAAAGACATCGAAAAGGCTAAGGCGGCCGATGCGGTGATCGTTGGCGCGGCGGGCGGTCCCAAATAGGACAATGCTCCCTATGAGCATCGCCCCGAGGCGGCGCTGTTGCGCCTGCGTAAGGAAATGGCCGTGTTCTCTAATCTGCGCCCTGCGATCTACTATCCGGCGCTGGCCGATGCCTCTTCGCTCAAGCGAGAATTGGTGGAAGGGTTCGATATCTTGATCGTGCGCGAACTGATCGGCGGCGTCTATTTTGGCGAGCCCAAGACAATCACCGATCTGGGTGATGGCCAGAAGCGCGCTATCGATACAAAAGTTTACGAGACCTACGAGATCGACCGCATTACCTGTGTCGCCTTTGATCTGGCGAGCATCTACAATAACAAGGCGCATTCGGCCGATAGGAAGAATATGATGAAGTCCGGCGCGTTGTGAGACGAAGTGGTCAAGGGCATCACCAAGGACTATCCCGATGTCGAGTTGAACCACATTCTGGCTGATAATGTCGCCATGCAGCTGGTGCGCAATCCAAAGCAATTCGATGTGATGGTCACCGATAATCTGTTTGGCGATATCCTTTCCGATGTGGCAACGATGTTGACCGGTTCGCTGGGCATGCCGATCTCGGTCGGTCTGGGCGCGCCTGATCCGATCACCGGCAAGCGCAAGGCGTTCTATGAGCCCGTACACGGCTCGGCGCCCGACATTGCGGGCAAGGGCATTGCCAATCCGATCGCCATGATCGCTTCGGTGGCGATAGCGCTGCGCTATTTTTTCGGCATGATCAAGCTGGCCACAAAGATCGAGAATGCCATTTCAGCCGTGCTCAGCGACGGGTTGCGCATCGGCAACATTGCCCAGGTCAATCGCAAGACGGTTGGGACGAAAGAAATGAGCGCGGCAATGCTGGCCAAACTCAAGGCTTAATTCAGAAGTTAGATTTAACCGAGAACACCCGCGATCACTGTCGCGAGTGTTTTGATTCAAGGCTTGTCCAAACCATAGAAGCGTTGGTCGTCGTCGATCAGTTCATCGCGCGCCTTTGGGCAGCGGAAAGCCATAGCCGACCCATGGCTTGAGCCACCACATAGTGCGTTCGTGGTTGTAGCGGCTCATGTGCAGCTCCATTCCTACTTTTTGATAGCAGTATGCAGTGCGGCAATCGCATCATTGCCGTCGGCAAAGCTTTCAATGGGGGCGTCTGGCCAATCGATAGCGTAGTGGCAGTTCCAATATGGAACAGCCTGCTCGGGCAGGAATATCTGCATGCGGACCGGTACTTCATCCCCGGCGTGCCCGACGGTCAGCGTTCTTTGCTCCGGCGAGCATCAGCGCTTCTCGCGATCAACTTTTGGGACGACAAAATGCCCAAAATCTGCGCAAGCAATAAAGGCCCCAGTGTTTCCACCGGGCCTTTGTCATTGAGTAATGCGCCAAACTTATTCGGCTGCAGTCTCTTCGGTTGCTGCGGGTGCAACTTCCTCGGCGAGAGTGGCTTCTTCAATGGGAGTCTCTTCAACGACCTTGAGTGCGTTCTTGAGCTCTTCGGCGGCGGCAACCTTGGAGGCCTTTTCTTCAGCGCGCTGGGTAGCCTTTTGGCCGGGCTTGCCCTTATCAGGGTTGTTGCGAGCTTTGCGGTTCATGATTCTGGCAACGTCGAGGAAACGCAGCACGCGGTCGGTTGGCTGGGCGCCAACGCTAAGCCAATGCCTGGAGCGCTCGAGATCGAGCACGACGCGAGCTTCGTTGTCCTTGGCCAGTAGCGGGTTGAAGGTGCCAAGCTTTTCAATGAAGCGGCCATCGCGGGGCGAACGGGCGTCAGCAACAACGATCTGGTAGAATGGGCGCTTCTTGGTGCCGCCACGGGCAAGACGGATCTTGAGAGACATATTGGTATCCTTGGGTATTGGTTGAAACGATTATTTTTTCTTGCCCAGGCCAGGCAGAGCGAGGAAACGGGGAGCGGCGCCGAAGCCGGGCAAAGCCGGTCCGCCGGAGGATTTAAGCATAGTGCCAACATCGCTGGGCAGCGCCTTGGGGGTGGGTGCAGCGCCGGGCAAGCCCTTGAGCTGGCTGGGGTCGATACCGACCTGACGGGCCATTTGTTCGAACTGGGCGGGGTCCATCTTCGAAAGATCAGGCATACCGCCCATGCCCACCGTCATTTGGCCCATCTTGCCGCCAAGCGCACCCATGCCACCCTTGCCGACCTTTTTCATCATGTCGGCCATCTGGCGGTGCTGCTTGGCAAGCTTGTTGATCTCGCTGACTTCAACACCGGCGCCGGCGGCAATGCGCTTGCGGCGGCTGGCATTGAGCAGGTTGGGCGCGACGCGCTCTTTTTTGGTCATCGAATTGATGATGGCGACTTGACGATCGAGCATCTTCTCATCGATATTAGCATCGGCCATGGCCTTCTTGATCTCGCCCATGCCGGGCATCATGGCCATCAGGCCACCCATGCCGCCCATCTTCTTCATCTGCAGTAGCTGGGCGCGCAGATCTTCAAAGTCGAAGGTGCCCTTTTTGAGCTTCTTGACCATCTTCTGGGCATCTTCGGCGGAGACATGTTCGGCGGCCTTTTCGACCAGCGAAACGATGTCGCCCATGCCTAGGATACGGTCGGCGATGCGGCTGGGATGGAAATCCTCCAGCGCGTCCATTTTTTCGCCGACGCCGATCAGCTTGATCGGCTTGCCGGTGGCCGCACGCATCGACAGCGCTGCGCCGCCACGGCCATCGCCGTCGACGCGGGTGAGGACGATGCCGGTGATGTCGAGACGCCCGTCAAACGAGCGCGCGACATTGATGGCGTCCTGACCGGTCAGGGCGTCCACGACCAGCAGGATTTCATGCGGGTTGGCGATGTTGCGGATGCTGACGGTTTCCGCCATCAGGTCTTCGTCGATGTTGGTGCGGCCGGCAGTATCGAGGATTAGCACGTCATAGCCGTTCAGACGGCCTTCGCGCTCAGCGCGGCGAGCGATCTCGACCGAGGTCTCGCTTCTGATGATGGCCAAGGTGTCGACGCCAACCTGTTCACCCAGCACGCGCAGCTGCTCCATGGCAGCAGGGCGGCGGGTATCGAGCGAGGCGAGTAGAACCTTCTTCTTTTGGCGATCCTTGAGACGCTTAGCGATTTTTGCGGCGGTGGTCGTCTTGCCCGAGCCCTGCAGGCCGACCATCAACAGGGTTACTGGGGCCTTAGCATTGAGATCGATGCCGATCGTGGTTTTGCCCAATACGGCGACCAGTTCGTCGTGGACGATCTTGATGACCTGCTGGCCCGGTGTCACCGAACGGGTGACTTTGACACCAATGGCGCTATTCTTGATCTGCTCGACAAAGGCCCGGACGACTTCGAGCGACACATCGGCCTTGATCAGCGCGTGGCGGATTTCGCGCAGCGCTGCATCGACGTCGTCGGCGCTTAAAGCGCCGCGGCCACGCAGTCCATCAAAGATTTTGCCAAGCCGGTCAGAAAGGCTCTCGAACATGCTTTAGTCCTCTTCTCTTCGGGCAATCCGATGAGATATAGTATCCATCAGTTCAAACGTCATGCACACCCACGGGCGCAACGCGCTGGTGGGTGGTGGCCTCCGGGATCGTGGATACCCGCAAGGGGTCCCGGTCGGCTGATCAGGAGCAAAGCCTGATGAATGGGCTGGCTGTAGGGGAAAGCCATTGCAGAGTCAAGAAAGTCCCGGCTGGGTTTAGGCCTTGAAGGCCAGCCGCAGCCTGTCCCAATGCCGGCCATTGACGGTGATGGGTGCCGAGCAGTCCTTCATCAGGGCAAACTTGCTGCCGCCTATGTTCCGCCAATAGGTCTGCAGCAGAAAGGGCTTGGTCGAGCGCTCGGCCGACAGGGCCGTGCGATCATTGAAAATGCGCCGGTTGCAACAATTGGCGGCGTTCCAGATTGGGTCGCTACCTTGGAGGTGGGAATAGATGGCGTTGTGAGTCGGCAAATAGCCGTTGCGGTCGACTGCCGCGCAGCAGGCAATGCGCTGATCAAACGCTAGCACGGGTTCCTGCAGTGCTGGCAGGGCGCGATCGGTAAAAGCGATGAATCGCGTCATAACCTGCTTGGGATCGCTGTCCCTGACCTCGCAATAGCTATGATCGAATAGGTTGGCCATGCTGATCTTGCCTGTGGCGGTCGCGTCGATAAACAGGGCAGCGATCTGAGCGGCTTTGGCCCGCGCCAGCGCAATATAGAGCCCGTCAGCGGTCTGAAAGTCGCTCTCGACCGGAAACAACATGAAATCTTCGGAGATCGACAGGATCGATTGGGTCCGCGTTTCGGCCATTGCCAAATGGCCGCGACCGGCGGCGACGCCGTCGGCCAATGCTGACAGTTCGGTCTGCATGGTGGCAAAGCCGATTATCGACTGGGCAACAGGTTGGGCCACGGCGTCGATATCGGTAACCAGACGATCAACCGAGCCAACCAATGATTCTAGTGCCGCGGTAGCCTCGGCCGCAGCGCTGGAGTCCTCGATGGTCTACTGGGCTGCCTGCGAATTGTCCTGGGCCTGGGTCCGCAGTGCGCCAAGCGCCTGACTGAGGTGATCCATATTGCTGGTCGTCTGGGCGGAAAATTCGTGAATCTGGTCAGCCAGGCTTTTGACCGCATTGGCGATGATGACGAAGCTGCGTCCAGCATCGCCCGCGCGCAGCCTCGACCGAGATGTTGAGCACCAGCAATTTAGTTTACGCTCAATCTGAGCAATTGCAGCGCTAGCGGTCTGCACGTTCTTTATCGATCCCAAGAGGCCATCGAGCGTGGTCTGGATGGTCATGGCGCCTTCGGCCATGACGGCCAGGGTAGCCGTGGTGCGCTGAACCGTGCCGGACACGATAGCTGCGCTCTTGTCGAGCACAACCCTTACATCAGCCGCGGTCTGGCGGCTGGCGCCTATGGTCTAGCTCAATTGCGCGGCTGCCGCATTCATGCTGCTTGCAGCGTTCATAGTGGCCTGCGCCTGCGCAGCCTGCTGCTGGCTGATAGCGGAGAGGTCGGTGATTAAATGCAGCGACATCGGCAACCTTGACACCCAGACGGCCGGCGCGATCCTCGATATCGGACTGACGCACTGCGACTTCGGATTCGGCGTATTTCCTGGCGGCGTCTGCTAACATGGTTTTCCCGAAGCGACTGGGTCAGCTTAGGGTGCAATAGGTAAGGAGTAATTAACCATGTCCGGAAGCATTTACAG
>JALBVE010000034.1 GCA_025050575.1 Candidatus Devosia symbiotica | reverse complement strand
CGACCCCTTTTTGATAGGCGATCACCGCCGACTGGGTTTTTGGCCCGATCACCCCGTCAGCTTTTCCTGTGTCGAATCCGGCCCGCGTCAGCAGCGACTGCACTTCGGCCCGCTGGGCAGAAGTCAGTGCAAAATCCCCGGTTGGCCAGGGCGTCGCAAAATCACCGCCGCCAATGATCCGGTCCGCCAGGTGACCAACGGCCAGAGCATAGCTGTCCGAATTGTTATAGCGCTTGATTACATCAAAATTGGGCAGCAGCAGAAACACCGGACCGCTGGCCCCGGCTGGCATATAGAGCCGTCCCATATCGCCCGGTCGTGGAAAAGCTCGACCCGAGATGCGCTGAATACCCATGGCCTGCCACTGGCTCAGGGGTGCCCGATCCAATGCCTTTGCCTGCGCGAAATCAAACCCGCTGGGCAACTTGACTTCATAACCCCAAGTCTCGCCTGGCCGCCATTTGAAATGGTTTAGATAATTGGCCGTCGAACCCAGCGCATCTTGCACCGAGTTCCAGATATCCTTGCGCCCGTCGCCATTGTAGTCGACGGCAAAACGCATGAAGCTGGACGGCATGAACTGGGTATGCCCCATCGCTCCGGCCCATGAACCGACCATGTCATCGACACCCACATGCCCATCACTGATGATGCGCAATGCGGTCAGCAGTTCTTCGCGGAAATAATCAGGCCGAAAGCCACCTTCGGTAAGCGTTGCCAGGGCGTGGATGATGTTCTGACCTCCCATATAACCACCAAAATTGGTTTCTATCCCCCAGATCGCCAGCACGATTTCGGGCTGCACACCCCAGCGCCGCTCCGCACCAGTCAGGGTCTTATTCCACTCCTGCCGCAACGCCCGGCCCTTGCTGGCCTGATTATCAGTGATCCGCTTATCGATATATTGCTGCATGGTCTGGCTGAACTCGGGCTGTTTGCCGGTCAGTTCCATCACTTTTGGCAGATATCTGTAGCTGGAAAAGGCCTGCTCAAAGGTCGTACGGCTTATCCCGCGCGCTTCCGCCTGGGGCCAGAGCGCTCGCACAAAATTGGCGCTGTTAGCCCAACTCGGCGTGACACTGCCAAGGCTGAGTAGCGTGCCAAGAACCAAGCCCAGGAGCCGGCGCGAAAACAGAAATGTGTTGCTGTCTGCAATAAACATGACCAGCCTCATGATAGGCAAATTTGCGAATAAAAAGTCCTCGTACCAGCTGTGCCGCGACTGGTGCGTATCACAATATTTAACCTACTAAATTAAGAGGGATTTAAGACCCGGAACATGATCGGGCAGCCGGTAGAGAGCTTCGACAGCTTCATTGCTGGATTTTGCAGCAAGGCGGCGGCGTCGGGCGTTGACGATCGGCTCAGGATCTTCCTGCAGAACCATGACGCATGGCTGCTCCAAGCTGCCGCCTGATCAGGCGCAGGGGTTGCTACAATACCCACGCAAAAAGGCCGCCGGGGCAAACCGGCGGCCAATTCAAGAACCTGACTGATTGGAGGTCAAGATCAGGCAGACATTAATTCCAACTGGGCGCGCACACCCGCCCGAAGCTCGTCGATGGGGGCTGCACGGCCAGCGTGTTCGTGGTGCCAGAAGATCCACCCATTGCATGCTTCAGCGCCCTGAACCAAAGCGCCAACCTTGTGGATCGAGCCTTGATGGGAACCGGAGACGAGCGAGCCGTCTGCACGAACCATGGCGAAGAAACGCTTGGACAGATCGAATAGTTGCGTGCCCGGTTCAATTAATCCCTGCTCGATCAGCGAACCGAACGGAATGCGCACTTCCTTGCGCTTGGGCGTGACTGATTGCAGTGCCTCGAATATGCTAGGCCGGATTGTCGCAATGCGCTTGAGAGCGGCGTTGATATAGCTGTCTTCGCGCTCGATGCCGATAAAGTGCCGGCCCAGCTTGCGGGCCACGGCGCCAGTGGTACCGGTGCCGAAGAACGGATCCAACACGACGTCGCCCGGCTTGGTGGTCGCATTCAGAATGCGGAATAGCAGCGCTTCGGGCTTCTGGGTCGGATGCACTTTTTCGTCATCATCATCCTTGAGCCGTTCAGCGCCGGTGCAGATGGGAAACAGCCAGTCGCTGCGCATCTGCGTGTCGTCATTGGCCAGCTTCATGGCCTCATAATTGAAGGTGACACGGCTTTTCTGGCTTTTGGCGGCCCAGATCAGCGTCTCATGCGCATTGGTAAAGCGCGTGCCGCGAAAATTGGGCATCGGATTGGCCTTGCGCCAGACGATGTCATTGAGCATCCAGAAATCGAGATCCTGCAATGCCGACCCGACCCGGAAAATATTGTGGTAGCTGCCGATGACCCACAGGGCCCCATCGGGCTTGAGCACTTGGCGGGCGGCTTTCAGCCAGGCGCGGGTGAATTTGTCGTAATGGGCAAAGCTGTTGAACTTGTCCCAATCATCATCCACCGCATCAACCTTGCTCTGGTCGGGGCGTGTGAGGCCCTGATCGAGCTGCAGATTATATGGGGGGTCCGCGAAAATCAGATCCACCGAGCCAGCCGGCATGGCGTTCATGTGGTCGATGCAATCGCCCATCAGAATGGAGTCGATTGGAAGACGCTGTGTCTCTTCCGTAGCGGCTACTGGAGCCGTACGCGCGGTACGCAACATACACTTACCCTAACGCACTACTAACAAGTCCGTTATAGGGCTGTAGAGTTAATGGAGTGTGTTTTCATAGGGTTAACAGAAAGTTAACCGCGATTTTCACGGTGTCTAGCCCACTGCAGCCAGCTGTTTCAGCTGCACCTACGCCACCGGTCCAAATGCCGCCAGCACCCGGTCCTGGCGGATGCCTAGGCCCTGCGCCGCCTACACCATGCCCCACAGGGTGGCGCCGCGAATATTGTGCGTCAGTATCATCGAAGGCGGGGCCACCACGACGCTGACCGTTAGGGCGCTGACGATCATCTGTTCGAACAGGATTTCGCGCTGCGCTGCATTGAGTTTTTGAAATCATTGAGCCCAGCGGGAATGACCTCGGGATCCAGCACCATGGCCGATATCACCATCGGGCCTATCAATGGCCCGCGCCCCGCTTCATCGATGTCGGCAATAATGCGGGCGCCACACGCCTTCAGCTTGGCCTCATGGCTGTAATCAGGCGCAGTCTGTGGCAGCGAATCGATCAACATGGCTGCAGCATTGTCGCGCCGCCGATCAAGTCAACCGAGATGGGTGTCGCCGCGTCCCCAGCCTGCTATAGCTAGCTCGCTGGGGGGGCAGCACTGGGAAACGATACGATGATTGCCAAATTGGGCACCGCCCTTGTTTTCACGCTGGCCGCGATCACTCCTCTGGCCGCCGAATCCTTCCACCACTCCTATGGCGAATGGCACGAATATCAGCGCGACTGGCTGGCCGTCTGCCCCGATGTCATCGATGAAGCTGCAGCCAGCTATTATGGCTATTCCTGTTTTGCCAGCACTAATAGCCAGGAACTCAACGGCGCCCATCTGCCGGTCTACCAGCTGACCATGATCCACAATCGGCTCACTGGCGAACTTGAGTTGGCCGTAACGGTCGCCGCCGATGACGTGGAAGCCGATACCAGCCGTCCCTTGATCATCGAATTTTCCGGGGCGGCCGCGATGCGCTTCGATTTTGCCGATGATCTGGAGACGCATGACAATACTAGCAACCAGTTCTTCGTTGCCGATCCGGCGCGCAAAGCCTTGCTACTCGAACACATGAAACAGCGCAATGCCCTGACTATGACCGTGCCGCTCAAAACCGACGCAGGCGGCGCAACGAGCAAAAAGGTCTGGCTGTCGATGCGCGGCGTTCTGGCCTCGCTCGACTTCATGGCCACCTATGCCCGGAAGGTTGCGCAATATTAGTCGTTTCCCCTCCCCATCCAGCCCGGAACCACCCATAATCTCGACGCCTGGCGCCGCGCTGCTGTTTGATATTAATGGCACGCTGACCGACACCGATCCGTTACATCTGAAGGCCTGCAACCGTGCCTTTGCGCCCTATGAGCACCATTTCGACAAGGGCAGTTTTGCCCGCTAATTGCAGGGTCTCGCCAATGTCGCCTGCCGAGGGCGTGGCTGCGCTTGACGACAAGGAAGACTTGCTCCGCGAGCTGGCAGCCACCGAAATTCACCCCGTATCCGGCTTGTTTATGCTACTCGACTGGGCCGATGTCGCCGGCATCCCCATGGTGGCGGTGACCAATGCGCCGCGCGCCAACGCCAATCAGCCGGTTTCGGGCGTTGGTGATTGGCGCTGAGCTGGCGCATGGCAAGCCGTACCAGCTGCCATATCTGCAGGGGCTCAGGCTGCTGGGCGCCGACGCCGCGGTTTCGATCGCCTTCTAGGATTCGCGCATCGGCATTGCCTTGGCCACCGCTGCCGGCCTGTCCACTATCGGCATGCGCACCGGCCTGGGTGACGCCGGGGCCGTGTTGACTGCCGATGGCTATGACGATCCGGCGTTACTGGCTTTGATCAACAACCGGGTCGCGCAGCCGCAGCCAGCCTAGAACAGCCCCATCTGCGCGCTTTCCAACTTGGGTGCCTCGAACAGGTCATCGCGCAGGCTAGGCATCTTGCCATCCAGGCCATAATGCTCGCGCGCCTTGTCGAAGCGCTGTCGCAGCAGGGTGGCGTGGGGACCTTCGCCGGTCATGCGGGTGCCAAAGCGGCTGTCATAATCCTTGCCGCCGCGCGTATCGCGCACCAGCGACAGCATGTGGCGCACCCGGTCGGGGAAATGCCGCAGCAGCCATTCGCGGAACACGTCGCGCACTTCGTCGGGTAGGCGCAACAGGATCATCTGGGCGCTGGTGGGCCCCCTGCGCAGCCGCAGCGTCAAGGATGCGCTCGAGTTCTATATCATTGATTGCCGGGATCATCGGCGAGGTAAATACCGCCACCGGCACGCCTGCTTCGCTCAGTTGATCGACCACTCAAAGTTCACATCAAGACTATCATTGGAGGTGATGATGATCTTGGCACACTCAATGTGCTCGATAGTCTCAAAGATCGACAGGAGCTCGACATTGTCCCAGCCATCATCGAACGACTCGCGGGTCTGCTTCTCGAAGCGGCCACTGCGATTCCTCTGCCCCCGGCCGCGAATCCGATCAACATCGAGCAATTCGCGACGCGCCAGATCAGCGTCGCGGCTGCGGCTCAGCTGCTCAAGGGCTTCAAAGGACGGAGCTTGATAAAGGGCCATGAGAGCGTCTCCTGCGCGGCGAGATGTAGTCGAATCGTGACTGTAGAACGCCCCTAGAGATGTAACAGTTCTATGAGAATAGAACAAGAACGATATGCAATGATGAGCCCGTCTGGCAGTTGCCGGACGGCAACGGATCAGCCAGTACAAAGCTGTTATGTAGACCGGACAATGGACGCATCAATCGATCCGGACTAAGCTAGCTACTGTGATTGCTCACCTCGGCCCATTTGGTGATTGACCGCACGCCAGTTTTCGAGTGTTTCTCTTCGGACCCTGCATGAGTAACGGCACGGTTCGATAATCTTGCTGCTGACACGACCTGTCACGGAATTTCTGCAAGCTCATGCCGAAACCGGCCTGCACCGCACGTCGTGCTAGCGACACCATTATAAATTTGAGGGACAATTTTATGATGACCGAAGCAACAATCATGGACTCTGCGCCGCTCAGCCGGATCGACAACTCCGCCCCGCAACAGGCTAGTCATTGCCCTGCTGCTGGGCTCGACTTTTGTCGTCTTCCTCAATGAGACGATGATGAGCGTGGTCATTCCACATCTGATGGCTGATCTGAACGTCGTACCCAATGTGGCGCAATGGCTGACCACCGCCTTTCTGCTGACCATGGCTATCGTCGTTCTGGTCACCGGTTTTCTGCTGCAACGCATGAACACGAGCTTCATCTTCATGCTCGCCATGTCGATCTTCGCCACCGGCACGCTGATCTGCGCTGCCGCGCCGGGCATTGAACTGCTGATCGTCGGCCGTGTGATGCAGGCCGTCGGTGTCGCCGTCATGATGCCGCTACTGACGACCACAGTGATGACCCTGGTGCCGCCCGAATCGCGCGGTAAGATCATGGACAATATCTCCATTGTCATCTCGGTCGTGCCGGTCATCGGCTCGACGATCGGCGGTTTGATTCTGGCCAATTTCGAATATGGATGTTCATCCTCATCCTGCCCGTCGCGCTGGTGGCGCTGGCGCTCGGCAGCAGCAAGATGCAGAACGTCACTATGCCGCTCGACGTTCTTTCGGTGATTCTGTCGGCATTTGCCTTTGGCGGCCTGTCCAGGCTCGACGAAGGCGGCAGGCCGAAGCAGTCTTCCCGATCTAGCTACGATTGCTAGTTGGCCTGGTGGCCATGGTGATATTCATCTGGTGCTAGATCGGTCTGGCGCGTTAGGACAAGGCGCTGCTCGATCTGCGCACCTTCCTATCGCGCAATTACACTGTCTCGGTGCTGACCATGGCTATCGCCATGATAGCGCTGTTTGGCACGGTCATCCTGCTGCCCATCTACACCCAGAACATACTGGGTCTAGATACGCTGCAGACTGGCCTGTTGCTGCCGGGCGGCCTGCTGATGGGTCTGTTAGTGCCGTCAGTCGGCCGGCTCTATGATCGTATTGGTCCTACCAAATTCCTTGTGCCCGGTATGGCGCTGGTGTCGATCGTGCTCTGGGCTCTGATCTGGGTGGACCAGCATACTTTCGTCTGCACCATCCTGGCTAGCCATATCGTAATCAGCGTCGGTCTGGCCCTGGTCTTCACACCGCTGTTTACGGCCGTCCTCGGTTCGGTCAAGATGTAGTTCTACTCCCATGGTAGCGTCATTCTCAGTTCGGTGCAACAGGTGACTAGGGCTGCCAGCATTGCACTGTTCGTGGCGCTGATGACTATCCGAACGGCAGGCCTGACCGACGATGGCGTAGAGCCGATCAGCGCCCTGGCCGGAGGCATCCAACTGGCCTTCCTGATTGGCGCGGTGATTTCGCTCTTCGCCATCGTCACTGTCTTCTTCGTGCGCAAGCCAGAAGCAGCCTTGGCATGAGCCACGGTCACTAAGCGAAAAACGGCGCCCTGCAGGGCACCGTTTTTCTATCAGGCTGCGTCGATGGCCAACGCTGCCGCCACCTCAACGACCACAGCACCGCGCTTGCGAGGGTGCGAACGAATACCGCCTCACCACCATCCACCGCCAGCAATATCCCTTTCGCTGTAGTGGCGCGCCCAAAGCGCCCTAGCGTGATATTGCCGACGGTATTGATGATCACATCGTAAAGTTGCCCGGAGCGCGAGAAGTCCTCACTCCTGTGGTCGATGACTCTTTCGGCGCCAAGGTCCAGCACCAGTTCGGAATTATCGCTACTGCAGACGCCGGTGACGTGGACGCCATAGTGCCTGGCGAGCTGCATCGCGAATGCGCCCACTGCGCCAGACGCTCTGTTCACCAGCACGTGCTAGCCTGGCATGATCTTAGTCATGCGCAGGAAGAACTGCGCGGTCAGTGCGCCGAAGGAAATTGCCACCGCTTCGTCGAAGTCAAGACTATCAAGCATGACCGCTATCGCGGCATTATCGGGCACGACCTTGTATTCAGCGTGGCAGCCATAGACGTTACGGCCAAACACCCTGCCGCCCGTCTTGAAGCGAGTGACGCTTCTGCCAAGCGCCTCGACAATACAGGCGAACTCGGCGCTCAGCGCGGCCTAGTGATGCCCATGAACAGACGTGCTGGCAGCCAGAAGGCGGCAGGGATGCGGAACGCCCGCATGCGGCTGTCGCCTGACGTGACGGTGGTGGCCATCACCTTGATCAATACTTCATTGTCCTTGGCGACAGGCTTTGGCGTGTCGCGGATAACCATCACGCTGGGCATCATAGCTCGTTTGGATAGTGGTCTTCATTTCATTCTGTTTCTTGTTTTGGGCATGAGTTTGCCCGCAGCTCGCGACGGTGTCGGGGCCGTGTTATCGGTTGGTCAGCTTGGTTTCTGCTATTTGGCGGCGGCCTGCTTCCACTGGAAGACCTGATCAATTTCGACCCCGAAGGCCTTGGCAATGCGGAATGCGGCCTCGAGGGAGGGCGAATACTTGTTCTGCTCGATGGCCGCGACCGTCTGGCGGGTCATGCCGATCCTGTCGGCCAGCTCCTGCTGGGTCATTTCGCCATGGTCGAAGCGCAGACGGCGGATAGTGTTGCTGATCGGAGGAGGGGCCATTACGCGGTCACCCGGAACGAGACGATATGTACCGTCTCGCGCATCACTTCTGTCACAACTAAAGCCATGAGTATCCCGTTGGCGAAGATCAGCGCCAGGCTACCGGCTGGATCGGCCGGGAAAGCGGTCCTGATCGTGTCGGTGGCTAATAGGCCGCTGATCAGTCCAAGCGACACCAGTGCTTCGAGCAGCTTAAAGCCGATGCGGTCGGCGCGCGCTTCGATCTGGCGCTCGAGTTCATTGGGTGGGGTGTCGATGTTTTTGGATATCATGATGCTGGTCGCGATGTTGAGGCCGATCATCACCATCAGCGAAATGTCCATGCAGATGAGAAAGCGCGTCAGCACCTGGCCGCCATCAAGCTGGCGGCTGAACACGTCAAGCCAGAAGGCTGCAAAATAATAGATCCAGACGGCCAGCGTAGTCAGCACCACGATCCATGCATTCTTTTCCCGAAACGACATCAACGCTCTCCCGCGCCTAAGATGTGTGACGTTATATAGAGTATCTTTTGCATAATGTAAAGTATATTTACATAATGGGCAAAATTTGTAACGCCATCTGCGATGGAGCGAGGCGGTCGGCCTCTATCGTTCGGCCAGCCGCGGGATTAATTCAACGAAATTGCACGGTTTGTGCCGGTAATCGAGCTGGTGGCTGAGAATACCCTCTCAGGCATCGCGGTAGGCGCCACGCGAGTCGGGCAGGCAGAACACGAATGTGGTGCCGATTAGCCCGCCCGTGGCGCGCGACTGCAGCGAGCTGGTGCCTACCGTGTTCGCCGAATTATTGATGGAACAGCACTGAAAAGCCTTCCATGTGCTTGTCGAACAGCGGCTCGACCGCCTTAGGCGTCACGTCACTGCCAGAAAAGCGGATGCCGCCCGTGGTCAGGATGGCGTCCACCTCGGGATTGGCGACAAAGCCCTGCACCGCTTCCTGGCGGATCAACTGGATATCGTCGCGCACCAGCACCCGTTCGGCGCAGACATGGCCATCGGCTTCAAGCAGCGATTTTAGCAGCGCGCCACCGGTATCGGTCTCCAGCACCCGTGTATCGGATACCGCGATGACAGCGATAGCGAGGGGCTTGAAGCCCCGGTCCTCAAATCGTGCCGTTTTAAACATCGGGATTCTCCTCATCATTCAAATCGGCCAGTTCTTCTGGAGCCGGCTGTTCGTCAACCCGCATTTCGACGTCGTCAAGCTCGGCGCATAGATCGAGCGCCAAGCCCTCCGGCGTCACCTGCCAGTCATTGTCCATGGGTTGCAAGGGTGCGCGGTCTGCTATGTCCACACTCTTGCGGATGCGCATGTGCAGGAAGGCGGTTCCGACTAGGGCGCCGTGGAAAGCTGCGGTGACAAGGAACAGCTCCACCGGCGACCAGGCATGCATGATCAGCGAAGACACGATCGGACCAATCCCCAGGATCAACAGCATACCCCTGGCAATCTTGGTGAACTCGCCATCTTTGGCGTAGTCGTTGGTGTGCGCCACAGCCACCGCATAGATCGGATTGGCGGCAAAACCATAGGCGGCAAACAGCACATACAGGCCTCAGCCCACCTCGGGATTGACCAGCACGGTCACATCGCCGCCCCGGCAAAGTAGAACCCCGACAGGGCGCGCAGAACGATCCAGCTGATATCGTTGACCCAGAGCAGATTGAGCAGGATGATGATGGTGCCGATGGCCGCCATCACCGAAAACGCCCTGATGTGACCGGCCTTGCGCACCACCATAGGTACCGTGATCGAGCTGGCGACGAAACCGATCGATCAGCCTGTACCGATCAAGTCCAGCGAGAGCAGCGAAAAGCCTTCCTCGGCGCCATGTACCGAGAGCAACAGGCCCTGCAGCCCGCCACCGAATATCAGAAGGGCGAAACCCAGAAACAGGACATAGATCTTGATTATGGAAGCTATGACGCTTTCGGCTGTGCGGGGTTGGATTGGCGCTGCAAATCACGCAATGGTGACATTAGTGCGGCCTTCGCGCATCGGCGCAATCGAAAACCGGCTATGCCCCTAATATTCCCGGCTGCACTGGACGGAAAGCCGGTCGCTAACCGGCCAGACCGAGCGTGATCAATTTCAGTTTCAGGCTGAGCATGTCCGCCCAGGCCTGCTCCTTGGCTCGCGCGTTGCGCAGCAGATAGGCTGGGTGCAGCGTCGGGATCGCCTCGACCTGGTGCTGGCCAATGCTCAGGCTTGCCCATTTGCCGCGCATCTTGATGATACCCGTTCTGATGTCAAAGATCGTCTGCATAGCCGGGCCGCCCAGCGTCATGACGATGCGGGGAGCGACAAGTTCCACCTGCCGATGCAGGAACGGCAGGCATAGCGCCATCTCTTCGGGTGTCGGCGTACGGTTGCCCGGCGGCCGCCAGGGGACGGTATTGGCGATATAGACCTTACTTCGATCCAGCCCGATCGCCGCCAGCATGCGGTCAAGCAATTGCCCGGATTTGCCGACAAGCGGCTTTCCCTGGCGGTCCTCTTCAGCGCCCGGCGCCTCGTCAATCAGCATGATGTCGGCCTGCGGATTGCCATCGGCAAACACGAGCTGCGTTGCGCGCAGTTTTAACCCGCAGCCGTCATAGGCCCCTAGCATGGCCTGCAGCTCTTCCAGCGTCTGGGCCGATGCCGCCAGGCTACGGGCCTTGGAGGGGTCCCCACCAATTACCGGCGCATCCTGCGCGCGCTCCACCCGAGCCGGTCCGTCCACGACGGGCGCCGCACCGACCGGGGGCGCATGGGCAGGTATCCGGTGGGCAAAACGGTCGACCGGCACTTCGCCCACGGCGATATCAACGCCGGCGGCACGATACCAATCGAGCACGGCGAGCATTTCGTCGTGATTTAGCGGGTGATCTTCGGTCATGTTCTCTGTTATGTCACAGCCCGTTTGGCGCGGCCAGCCGCGTCCAGAGTTCAGGGATAATCCTTTTATGGCAGAGGCTGGTTCGCGCGAAACCCTTTCGACCGATGTGCTGATCGTTGGCGCGGGTCCATCCGGCCTGGCTGCCGCCATCCGTATCAAGCAGCGTCATCCCGATCTGGCAGTGACAATTGTCGAAAAGGCCGCTGAACTGGGTGGGCATATCCTGTCCGGTGCTGTGATAGACCCGCGCGGCCTCGACGCGCTGATTCCCGACTGGCGGCTTAAAGGTGTCCCAGTCGGCCCTAACGTCACCACTGACACCTACCACCTGCTGACCGGCAAGGCCGATTTCGCGCTGCCCCACTTTCTGGTGCCACCTCAGCTCAAGACGCCCGACGGCGTGATTATCAGCCTGGGCAATCTGGTGCGTTGGCTTGGCGAGCAGGCGATCGAACTGGGGGTTGATATTTTCTCCATGACAGCAGCCGTCGATGTGCTTGGTGGCGGCGATGGCCCGGTGCGCGGCGTCATCACCGGTGATCTTGGGCGTGACGCGGCGGGCAATCCAAAGTCTGGTTTTGCTGAGGGCATTGCGCTGGAAGCCAAGTATACGCTGATTGCTGAGGGCGCGCGTGGCTCGCTCGCCAAGGCCATCATTGCCAATTACCAGCTCGGGCAGCAGCCGCAGAAATATGGGCTCGGCATCAAGGAAATCTGGGAGATCGCTGGCGACCGGCATCAGGCCGGCAAGGTCGACCACTACCTGGGCTTCCCGCTCGACAACAACACGGCTGGTGGCGGCTTCGTCTATCACGCTGAAGATCGCAAGCTTTATGTCGGCCTGGTGACCTATCTCGACTACCAGGATCCGACCCTATCTCCTTTTGAGGAGTTTCAGCGCTTCAAGAGCCACAAATCGGTTGCGCCACTGCTCGATGGCGCCACTCGAATCAGCTACGGTGCCCGCGCCGTCACCGCCGGTGGCTGGCAGTCCATCCCCACGCTGGCCTTCGCTGGCGGTGGGCTAATCGGTTGTGCCGCCGGCTTCATGAACGCGCCACGGCTTAAGGCCATCCACAATGCCATCCTGTCTGGCATCGGCGCGGCCGATGCAGTGACCGCCGCTATTGCTCAAGGGCGTCAACACGATGTCATTGCCGATCTCAGAGAGCGGGTGATGCAGACCGGTATTGCTGCAGAGCTCATGGCTGTCCGCAATATCAAACCGCTCTGGTCACGGTTGGGCACGGTGCTGGGCACTCTGGCCGGTGGTATCGAACTGTGGACCGCCGCAATCCTGGGGCGCTCGCTCCTGGGCACGCTGCGCCATACCAAGCCCGATTTTGCCGGCCTCAAGCCAAAAGGCAGCTTGCCGACGGGGCGCTATGCCAGGCCTGACGGCAAGCTCAGCTTTGATCGGGCGTCGTCGGTCTATCTCGCCAATCTGGCACATGATGAGGATCAGCCGATTCACCTCAAATTGGCTGATTCTGCCGTGCCTGTCCGTGATAATCTGCCCACCTATGGTGAACCGGCGCCGCTCTATTGCCCAGCCGGGGTATATGAAATGGCCGAAGAAGATGGCGCGCTGGTCTTTCGCATCCATGCTGCCAATTGCGTGCATTGTAAGACCTGCGACATCAAGGACCCGGCCCAAAATATCACCTGGGTCCCGCCGGAAGGCGGCAGCGGGCCAAATTATAGCGGCATGTAGATGTCGCCTCTATCAAGCCCGCGGGGATGGCCTTGCGGTACTGTCCCAAAACGGCCAATCTTCGCCGTCAGAATGGGCCCCAAGGGGCCAAGGGAGAATTATAACGTCGTGATATCGCTTTTGAACCGCTTCGCGTGCCCGGCCCTGGTGGCCATCTTACTGGCAACAACGGCAGTCCAATCCTGGCAGGCAGCCCAGTCCATGCAAACGGCTCAATCGGACTCGCACACTAGTTTTGACCTGCTGCCTTTGTTCAGACCCAGTGTCAGCGGCGCCTATATGGCTGGCCAGCAGGCGCTACAGGATCTGCGTACCGACGAGGCAGCCCGCTATCTCCATCAAGCCGCGCAGGCCGACTGGCAGAATCCAGTTCTGGTTGAGCGCGCTTTTATCGCCTTTGCTGCCGATGGTCAGATCGGCCAGGCTGTATCGACCGCCAAACATCTGCTTGATCTCGATCCGACCAACGAGCTGGCCGAGCTGATCGTCGCCACCGAAGCGCTCAGGGAGCGTCGTTATGATGCTGCCAAGCGGCAGCTGTCAGAGATTGGACAAGACAGTTTTACCGGCATTACGGCAGGCATTCTGCGGGCCTGGGCCCTGGTGGGTGGCGGTCTAAAGCACGAAGCCGACGCCCTTCTTGACAACCTCGGCCAGACCGGGCTCGACGATTTTCTGGTCTTCCACCGCGCCTTGATGGCGCAGGTGGCCGGCGAGAATGACCAGGCTATCGATCTGGCACACCAGGCCTTTGAGGTGGAGCCCTATGTGGCCCGGATCGTTGAGATCTATGCCCGCGACCTGGCCAATGCTGCTCGCTTCGACGAAGCCAAGGACGTCATTGTCCAGTTCGAAGACCAGGGCCTGAGTCACCCCATTGTGACCCTGGTGCGCGAGCAGATCGAAGCCGGGCAGCGCCCGGGCATTTTTGCACCCAGTGTGCAGGTTGGTGCTGCTGAAATGTTCCACGGTATCGGCGTCGCCCTGTCGCGGGACGGCAGCCCGGATCTAGCGATGGTGTTCCTGCGCATGGGGCTATATCTCGACCCCAATGCGGACGTGATTTCGCTGGCGCTGGCCGAACTGCTCGATACGGCGGGCCAGCACGACGCTGCTAATCACATCTATGACAGCGTGTCGGTGAATTCAGCCATGAAGCCAACCGCAGTAGTCCGCATTGCCCAGAATCTGGACGCGCTGGGCAATCGGCCTGAGGCATTGCGTCGCCTGGGCAACATTGTCGCGACCCGAACTAACGACGTCGATGCGCCATCGATCTATGGCGATATGCTGCGCTATGACAAGCAGTACACGGCGGCGGCCGATGCCTATACCAAGGCTCTGGCAATAACCGGGGGAGACCACCCGGCCGATTGGCGTTTTTACTATGTGCGCGGCATTGTCTATGAACGAGCCAAGCAATGGCCCAAGGCCGAAGCCGATTTCCTTGAGGCACTCAAGCTCAATCCCGACCAGTCGGCGGTGTTGAACTATCTCGGCTATAGCTGGATCGATCAGGATATGCATCTCGAAGAAGCGCTTGAGATGATTCAGAAGGCCGCCGATGCACAGCCCCAGGATGGCTACATCATCGATTCGCTCGGCTGGGCCTTCTACAAGCTGGGCCGTCTCGACGAGGCGGTTCAGACGCTGGAACGGGCGGTATTGCTGCGGCCAAATGATCCCGAACTCAACGATCATCTGGGTGATGTCTACTGGACGGCTGGCCGGCACCTGGAAGCACGCTTTCAGTGGAAAGTTGCGGCAGCCATGGATCAGGACGGCCATGTCAAGGCACGCGTCGCCAACAAGCTGGCTGATGGCCTGACAGCAGGGAACGCAGCTGAATAGCCCGGCTGTGGTCGAGTCAATCGTTCGTATCGCCCCGGCCAAGGTTAACCTAGCGCTGCATGTGACGCGGCGGCGCGAGGATGGGCTGCACGACCTTGAAAGCCTGGTCGTCTTCGCGGCTCTGGCCGACGAAATCGAAGCCGTGCCGGCCGAGGTCGATTCACTGACCATTGTCGGGCCGTTCGCTGAAGGGCTCGGGGCAGGGAGAGCCAACCTCGTCGCCCGTGCAGTCGCCGCATTCCGCGCCCGTTGGCCCGACGCCGTGCCAACCGGTTTTGCCCTGCGCCTGACCAAGAACCTGCCGATAGCGGCCGGTATCGGCGGCGGTTCGGCGGACGCCGCCGCCGCGCTGCGGCTGATGGTGTCGCAATCGCGCCATGCTATACCTGTGTCCGAACTATCGGATATGGCGGCCCGTCTTGGCGCGGACGTTCCCGCTTGCCTGGTTTCGGCGCCGTTACTGGCGCGCGGTGTCGGCGAACTGCTCGAGCCGCTGGCCGACTTCCCGGCGCTGCATATCGTGCTGGTCAATCCCATGGTGCCATTAGTTACCGCCGATGTGTTTCGTCGCCTGCGGGCGCATGACAATTATCCGTTGCCTGCTCTGCCTGCGCCACTGATCCGCCCGGTCCAGCTCGGCATATGGCTAGCTGAAACCCGCAATGATCTGCAGCCGCCGGCGGTTAAGCTGGTGCCGGTGATCGGCAAGATCGTCGATGATCTTGCCCAGACGCAAGGTTGCATGCTGGCGCGCATGTCGGGCTCAGGCGCTACGGTATTTGGCTTGTTCGGGTCGAGTGGGCAGGCCCATCAGGCCGCCCAGATGATGCGCGCGCAGAACCCTGAACATTGGGTAGCCGCCGCTCCGCTACTGGTGCCAGGCGGCTAATAGGCGCGCAGCACGCTGAATTCGACAACGTCGCTGAGCAAGGCGCGCAGTTCAGATTCAGGCAAGGCCTCAAGCGCATGCTGCGCTGCACGCGCATGATTCCGAGCCTGGGCCAGCGTGCGGGGCAGGGCCTCCAGCCGATCCAGGATTGCTACCACTGCGGCCACCTGCTCGGCGCTGGCCTCGGCATCGCCAAGGGCTGCCGCAATCGTGCTGCGTTCATCCTCCGTGCCGTCGGCCAGAGCCAGAATAATCGGCAGGGTCATCTTGCCCTCGCGCAGATCATCACCGGTATTCTTGCCCAGCGTCCCGGCCTGCCTGCCATAATCGAGTGCATCATCAACCAGCTGGAAGGCGTTGCCCAGCTCAAGACCATAACGGGCCAGCGCCTGGCGGCCTGCGGCATCGGCGCCACCGGCCATGGCGCCCACTTCGCAGGCGGCCTGAAACAGCACGGCGGTTTTGGCGCAAATGACGGCGGCATAATCGGCCGGGGTCGTGGTCAAATCGCCAGTTTTGGACAGCTGGAACACTTCGCCTTCGGCCATCACGGCCGAGGCTGCCGACAATACGCCCAGGGAATCGATATCGCGGGTTTCCACCATCATCATGAAGGCCTGGCCAAGCAGGAAATCGCCCACAAGGATCGAGGCCTTGTTGCCCCAAACTATCCGGGCTGCCGGCTTGCCCCGGCGCATATCGCTCTCGTCGACGACGTCATCGTGCAGCAAGGTGGCATTGTGCATGAACTCGACGGCGGCGGCGAAATTGATTACCGAGCCATTGCCATTGCCATTGCCATTGCCATTGCCATTGCCGAACAATTGCGCTGCCGCGACGGTCAACATCGGCCGCAGGCGCTTGCCGCCGCTCTCGATGAGATAACGCGCTAGTTCAGGGATTATCTTGACATGCGAGTCTGCCCGACTCAGGATCAACGCATTGACCTTAGCCATGTCGTCCGCAGTTGTCGCCAGCAATCGGTCGATCGGCGTGGCGATCGGCGCCTCTTTAATCTGAGTCAGCACTGACACCGTCTATTCACCCCAACACGCCGCGCTAGCAAAATTGATTGAGTCTATGAGCTTTGCACATGTAAGGTCGCGCAAAACCGGCCTTTTTTAGTACGATGTCCCTAGACCAGCCTGCAGCCTTTGTAAAACACGAAACCGTAACGCGCGACGCCTTTTTGGGCGGCAGGCTCACTGTGTCGCAGCCGCGCCATGGTTTTCGCGCCGGGCTCGACAGCGTCTTGTTGGGAGCCGCAGTGAGCCCGGGGCGCAGCAACCTGCTCGATATGGGATGTGGCGTCGGCACAGCGGCGTTCGTCGCACTGACCCATGCGCCAGCCATGCAGGCAGTGCTGGTCGATCAGAATCTCGAGATGCTGATGCTAGCAGCGCGCAATATCGCCGACAACAGCCTGGACCAACGCGCCCGCGTTCTAGCCCTGGACATCTGTGCCAAGGGCAGCGAGCGCCAAGCGGCCGGACTGGCCGACAACGCTTTTGACGTGGTCATCGCCAATCCGCCTTTCTTTGCCGATGGCTCCGGGACCTTGGCGGGCGATGTCGGCCGGGCCGGCTCGCGCCATATGGGCGCTGCCGCACTTGACCACTGGGTCAAGACGGCCGCTGGTTGCGCCGCGGCCGGTGGCGAGATCATTTTCGTCTATCCCGCCGAAAATCTGACTTCACTGCTGAGTGCTTTCGAGCAACGTTTCGGCGCCATCACCTTGCTGCCATTGACGCCGCGACCGGGCGGCGCTGCCAGCCGAGTTCTGCTGCGCGCCATCAAGGGGTCGCGCGCGCCGCTGACCTTGTTGGCTAGCCGATCGCTGCACGATGTCCAGGAGAGGGGTTTTAACCCCGCATTTGATGCAATCTTCCGTGGTTCGGCTTGGCTCTACTGGTAATCGCGGCCGCCACGCCCTAAGTCTTGATGCGATTCTGTTGTAAGGAACCATAATGAGCGATCTGGCCCTACAGGCACGGACCTGGCTGCAGCGCCTGACCGGACGCGGTAAGACGGTGATCCCGGTGGTCAGACTGCAGGGCGTGATTGCCACCGACCAGCGTCAGGGCCGCTTCAATATCACCAGCATCGCACTGCTGCTCAAGCAGGCCTTCGCCATCAAATCGGCCCCGGCCATTGCTATCATCGTCAATTCGCCCGTGCAGAGCCGACTAATCTCGAAGCGCATTCGCAATCTGGCCAATGAGCACAACAAGCCGGTCCTGGTGTTTGTCGAGGACGCCGCTGCCTCAGACGGCTACTTCATCGCCGTGGTCGGCGGCGAGATCATCGTTGACCCGTCCTCCATCGTCGGCTCGATTGGCGTCATCATGGCAGGGTTCGGTTTTGTCGGCGCGTTGGAAATACTGGGGATCGAACGCCGGGTCCACACTGCGGGCAATAACCAATCCACGCTTGATCTCTTTATGCCGGGAAAGCCCAGCGACATCGAGCGCATCAAGCAGTTCGAACTCGACATTCATAACGTGTTTATCGACCATGTGAAGGCGGAGCGCGGCACAAGCCTCAAGGCGCTGGACGAGACGCTGTTGACCGGCGAATGGTGGACCGGCATGCGCGGCGTCGAACTGGGGCTGGCCGACGTCATTGGCAACATGCACGAAACCCTGCGCGCCTGCTTTGACAAGGATGTTCAGTTCAAGATAATTGAACTCAAGCGTAGCCTATTTAGTTTGCCACGCTTCCGGTTTTCCGCTTCGGGCATCCCGGCCGATTTCGCCGCAACCATTGAAGATCGCGCTGTCTGGGCGCGGCTGGAGCTCTAGGCGATGGTTTGGCGTGTCCTCATTTTCCTGGCTATCGGTCTTGTCATCTATCTGGGTATCAGCAAGATCTGGCGCGACTGGACTTGCCAATTCAAGTTCGATGACGAAGAAACCCGCCGTCTGCGCCGCGAGCGCAAAAAGCCCGGCATTATCGACTTCAAACGCGACCAAGATGGCCGTTTCCGACCCGACGATGATGACGAACGCCGTTGACCCTGCCGGGCGGCCAAACTAGAGGTTTGTCCCAGTTAGTAGGGACTGCAAATGACCACTCGCCCACCTCACATGGACCCCAGGAACTCGTTTCAGGGTCTGATCCTCACGCTGCAGCAATTCTGGGCGGAGCGCGGCTGCGTCATTCTGCAGCCCTATGACATGCCGATGGGCGCTGGTACCTCGCACACCGGCACCGTGTTGCGCGCCCTGGGTCCAAAGCCCTGGAAGGCCGCTTATGCGCAACCCTCGCGCCGTCCTAAGGATGGCCGCTACGGCGAAAATCCCAATCGCCTGCAGCATTATTACCAGTTCCAGGTGATCCTGAAGCCCTCGCCACCTGACCTGCAGGAGCTCTACCTCAAGTCGCTCTACGCCATTAGCGTCGATCCGGCGCTGCACGATCTGCGCTTTGTCGAGGATGATTGGGAAAATCCGACTCTCGGTGCCTGGGGCCTAGGCTGGGAAGTCTGGTGCGATGGCATGGAAATCAGCCAGTTCACCTATTTCCAGCAGGTCGCCGGCTTTGAGTGCAACCCGGTTTCGGGCGAGCTGACCTATGGTCTGGAGCGTCTGGCCTGCCATCTTCAGAATGTAGACTCCATCATGGAGCTCAACTTCAATGGCGGCAGCGGCGACGACAAGGTCACCTATGCCGATGTGTTCCTACAGAACGAGCAGGAGCAGTCAAAATACAATTTCAAGGCTGCCGATACCGAAATCCTGTTCCGCCACTTCGCTGACGCGGAAAACGAGTGTCGCGCCCTTCTAGCCAAAGGCGCCCAAGGCAATCAGCACACCATGGCTATTCCCGCCTATGAACAGGCGCTCAAGGCCGCGCACAATTTTAACCTGCTTGATGCCCGCGGCATCATCTCGGTGACCGAACGGCAGAGCTATATCCTGCGCATCCGCGAATTGGTCAAAAGCTGCGGCGAAGCCTGGCTGCAAACCGCCGGTGGCGGCGTGGAATAGTACCGGTGTCCATTG
>JALBVE010000033.1 GCA_025050575.1 Candidatus Devosia symbiotica | reverse complement strand
CCAAAAGGCGTCCTTGCGGATTGATGCTTTCGGTGTGGTTAGACACGCTTCTTATTCCATCTCACCAGCATCCTTTTCTAATATTGCCCCGACCCTTGGCCAATATTCCCTTTCTGCGCCTTGTCCATCCCGCCCGGATTTGTCATGACACCCCTAACCTCTCGGAGTGCCGCATGAAAATCTTGGTCGCCATCAAGCGCGTCGTCGATCATAATGTTCGCATTCGTGTCCGTCCTGACGGCACCGGCGTCGAGACGACGGGCATGCGCCTGTCGATGAACCCATTCTGCAAGCGCGCGGTGGAAGCTGCCGTGCAATTGGCCGAAGCTGGGCAAGGCGACGAAATTGTTGTCGTCTCGATCGGCCCCAAATCGGCCATCGATGTGATCCTGACGGCGCTAGCCATGGGCGTCCATCGCGGCATTCTGGTCGAAACGGACGAAAATCTCGAAACCCTCGCCATTGCCAAGCTGCTGGTAAAGATCCTTGATGAGGAACAGCCCGATCTGGTGCTGCTCGGCAAGCAGGCCGTCGATGATGACAGCAATCACGTCGGCCAGATGCTCGCCGCCTTGACCAATCGCCCCCAGGCGACCTTTGCTTCGGAGATCAGGCTGATCGGGCAGGGCATCGAGGTCACCCGCGAAATCGATAGCGGCCGCGAGAGCCTCGCCTTGCCCTTGCCCGCCATCGTTACCTCCGATCTGCGTCTCAACACCCCGCGCAACGCCGCTCTGCCAATGGTGATGAAGGCCCGCTCTAAGCCACTGGCCATCCGTCCTGTCGCCGAATTCGGCGTCGATCTCTCGCCCCGCTTGATCATCGAAAAGATATCCCCGCCCGCTGAGCGTGTAGCAGGAAGGACCGTGTCATCGGTCGCCGAGCTGGCCGCCTTCATCGCCGGGGATGTTTCCCAGATGGAGGCGCTGTGATGAGCGTTCTGCTTCTCGCCGATCACGATGCCGGCGTGTTGTCGCTCGCCACTGCCCAGCTAGTTCACGCCGTCGCTGAACTGGGTCCGATTGACCTGCTGGTAATCGGTGATGACACAGCTGCTATCGCCCAATCGGCTTCCACCATCGCGGGCGTTGCCAAAGTGTTGATAGCAAACGGTTTTTCTGCCGCCGATGGTGTTGTTAACGTGCTCTCCACGCTAGTAGTCCGCTACCACTATGTGGTCGCAAGTGCGGGAAGTGTTGGCAAGGATGTGATGCCGCGTCTGGCCGCCAAGCTCGATCTGATGCCAGTCACCGACGTTATCAAGATCCTTGGCCCGACCCGCTTCGAGCGCCCGATCTACGCCGGCAATGCGGTGCAGACTGTCTCCGACAACCAGCCTCGCCACATTCTCACTCTGCGCGCTTCGGCCTTCCGCGCGGCCGCCGGTGGCAATACGGCGCCGATCGAAGTGCTTGCAGGTTCAGCGCTTTCCTTAGCAAACCTGCTGACCAGCCATCGCACGCAAAGCGATACACCCGATTTAGCCACAGCTCAGATCGTCATTGGCGGCGGTATTGCCCTTGGCTCGGCCGAAAACTTCCAGCTGATTAAAAATCTTGCCAAAAAGCTCGGTGCAGCCGTCGGCGCCACCCGCGCTGCGGTAGATGCCGGTTACGCGCCAAACGATTGGCAGATCGGCCAGACCGGCAAGATCATTGCCCCTGATCTTTACATCGCCATCGGCATTTCTGGCGCGCTGCAACATCTGGCCGGCATTCAGGGCGCCAAGAAGATTGTCGCCATAAATACCGATGCCGAGGCGCCATTGGTCAAGCTGGCCGATATCGCGCTGATTGATGATCTGTTTGAAATCATTCCCCAATTGACCGCCGAACTCGATCGGCTCGGCGTCAGGCGCTGAGCCGCGTCCCGATTGCAAAAATCTGCCCGCCGCCTATAAAGGCCCTGCCTTCTCACCGGAACGACACCTGACATGTTTGAGACTCTCACCAAGGCCCCCGGCGACAAGATTTTGGCGCTCATGGGCGAATACGCTGCCGACCCGCGTCCCACTAAGATCGATCTTGGCGTCGGCGTCTATAAAGACGAGGCGGGCGTTACCCCCATCATGAGCTCGGTCAAAAAGGCCGAGGCGCGCATTCTGGCACAGGGCAAGACCAAGACCTATCTCGGCATCGCCGGCAATAAGGGCTTTGGCGCCGCCCTGCTTGATTTGGTACTCGGCGATACGCTCGATCGCGCCCGGGTTCGCATTGCCCAGGCCCCGGGCGGCACCGGCTCGCTCTGGGTGCTGATGCAGCTGATCAACCGGGCGCGTCCCGGCGTCACTATCTGGGTCTCCGATCCAACCTGGCCCAACCACAACCCGATCGCGCTGAATTCGGGCATGGCGGTCAAATTCTATCCCTATTTTGATGCTGAAACGCGCGGCGTGCGCTTCGAGCAGATGCTGGCCACACTCGACAAGCTGGGCAAGGACGACGTCGTCCTGCTGCATGGTTGCTGCCACAACCCGACCGGCGCCAATTTGACCAATGCCCAATGGGACAAGGTCGCCGCCAGCCTGGCCCAGACCGGGGCGCTGCCCTTTATCGATCTAGCCTATCTCGGCTTTGGCGACGGGTTGAAAGCCGACGCCTACGGCACGCTCAAGGTCGTCGCTTCGGTGTCCGAAGTATTGATCGCTTTTTCTGGCTCGAAGAATTTCGGTCTTTATCGCGAACGCATCGGCGCCGCCATTGTAATCGCCCGTGATGGTGAGCAGGCCGATGTGATCCAGTCACAGCTGCTCAACATCATTCGTGGTGCCTATTCGCAGCCGCCAGATCATGGTGCCGAAATCATCCGCACTATTCTTGAGGATAACGAACTGCGCGCTGAGTGGGAAGCCGAGCTGGACGCCATGCGCAATCGCATGATCCAGCTGCGCGAAAAGCTTAGCGAAGCTATCCGCAAGAAGTCCAATTCGGCCGATTTTGACTTCATCGCTGCCCATCGCGGCATGTTTTCGCTGCTTGGGCTCGAAAATACCGTGGTTAAACATCTAAAAGTTACCAACGGCATCTATATGATTGGTGATAGTCGCATTAACGTCGCCGGCATCCCTGAAGATCGGGTTGGCGAACTGGCTGACGCCTTTCTGGCAGCTATCAAATAGGTCCGCAAGGGCCTTGCGGCAAGTCATTGCCGTGTTACATGTTTTGCCCATTGGGCAAGTCTGAGGCAATTAGGAGGGAACCATGAAGTTCTTTGTCGATACTGCGGAAATCAAGGACATCAAGGAGCTCTATGAGACAGGTCTCCTGGACGGCGTCACCACCAATCCATCATTGATCGCCAAGTCCGGCGATGATTTCAAGGAAGTCATCGCCGAGATCTGCGCGCTAGTCCCCGGCCCGGTTTCGGCCGAAGTGGCCTCGCTTGAATATGACGGCATGGTCGCCGAGGGCGAGCACCTCGCCAAGATCGCCAGCAATGTCGTTATCAAGCTGCCGCTGACGCTCAATGGCCTCAGGGCCACCAAGTACTTCTTTGATAAGGGCATCAAGACCAATGTCACGCTGTGCTTCTCAGTCAATCAGGCCCTGCTCGCCGCCAAGGTTGGCGCGACCTATATCTCGCCCTTCCTCGGCCGCCTCGATGACATCAATCTCGATGGCGTCGAGCTGATTGAGAACATTCGCCAGATCTATGACAATTACGGCTTCGAGACCCAGATCCTAGCCGCTTCGATCCGCTCGCCAAACCACGTGACCCAGGTCGCGCTGGCCGGCTCTGACGTTGCCACCATTCCCCTCGATGTTATCCGCAAGCTGGCCAACCACCCGCTGACCAATGCGGGTATCGAAGGCTTCCTCAAGGACTGGAAGGCCACCGGTCAGTCCATCCTTTAGAGATTAACGGGGCACCCCCCCACCCTCTCCGCCAAGGGGAGGATGCTGTCCTGAGGCTGTGGCATGATATGGCCTTAACCACTGGCCCTGCATCCCCCTGATAGGGATGCTGGGAGGGGGTAATCCTCTCCGCCGGCCATTGTGAGACCCACCCCATGGCCGATCCTGATCTTGCCGCCGCTATCAAATCCGCGCTTGCCGCCGTCGAAATCCCTGGTGGCGGCGATCTGGCAGGCTATGCTGGGCTTTCCGAGATCATCGTTACTCCGTCGGCCGTGGCCTTTGCCATCGCCGTGGCGCCGGGCATGGAAGTCGCCTTCGGCCCCGCTAGAGAAGCCGCCCAGCGCGCCGCCCAGGCAGTGGCAGGCACCCGTAAGGTTATGGTCTCGCTGACCGGCGGTAAACCGCCAACTAGCCCTTCGTTCTCGCATGGCAAAACGGTGGCCCCCGGTAAGGCAAGTGTTCCCGGTATCAAGCGCATCATCGCCATTGGCTCGGGCAAGGGCGGGGTGGGCAAATCCACCACGGCAGTCAATATCGCCCTGGCTCTGCAGGCCGAGGGACTGGCGGTCGGCGTTCTCGATGCCGATCTCTACGGCCCCTCCATCCCCAAGCTGCTCGGGATCGAAGGCCGGTCGGCCATCCGCGACGACGGCATCTTTTTGCCGCATGAAGCGTTTGACCTCAAGGTCATGTCGATCGGCTCCATGCTGGTCAAGGATCAGGCGGTGGTCTGGCGGGGACTAATGGCGACCTCGGCGCTGCGCCAATTGCTGCGCGAAACTGATTGGAGTAATCTCGACGTTCTGGTTGTCGATCTGCCGCCCGGCACCGGCGACATCCATATCTCACTGGCCCAGCAGACTGTTGTCGATGGCGTAGTGATCGTTTCTACGCCACAGGATCTGGCCCTGATTGATGCCAGAAAGGCTATCGACATGCTGCGCCGGTTTAATGTGCCGTTGCTCGGTCTGGTCGAGAATATGAGCTATTTCATCGCGCCCGACACCGGTACGCGCTACGACATTTTTGGCAGCGGCGGCGCTGAAAGTGCTGCGGCCGATCTGGGCATGCCCTTTCTAGGCGCCATCCCGCTGGTCATGTCGATCCGCCAAGCTTCTGACGCCGGCACCCCGCCCATGGTTGCTGCGCCGGCCGGGCCGGAGGCTGCTGCCTATCGCGCCATCGGCCGGCAGATACTGACACAGCTCCCCGCCATACCGCGTTAGGGATTTATTGGCACTCTGATTGCAGAATTTGGGCATGGCCATTTACGCGACTAACAGCCGCTATGACAGCATTCTGCTGCACTGGCAGAGGCAGCGCGATGCTGCCGATTTGCGTGAAGCGCGCTCCGAAGCACGCCGCGTTGCGGCGCAAAACATGCTGTTCAAGTCCGACGGCCTGCGCAATACCCTAGCCGATTCGATCGCCCAGAGCAGGGTCGATCAGTCTCAGGCTGACCTCCTAACTCATTCGCGCGAGAATGGCCGCTGAGGCCAAGGCGAGCAAAAATCCATCAAAAGTGGTACCGGTGATTTACCAGATGCCCTCTCTGCAATCGATTGCATAGGGGATTCATCTGCGCTATCGGCTTGTCTGCAAACAAGCGAAACCGCCGATGAGAAGAGCGGATGTTCTTGATCGACCGCAAGGACTTTAGTCCCCAGTTTATCTTTGGCGTGGCGACTGCCGCCTGTTGGATCAAAAGCGGCCAGTACGACGGACGCGGGCCTCGATACGGGGGCAGCTTTTGGCTACTCCCGGCAATGTGCACAATGGCGACATCGGCGCGGTGGCTTGCAATCACTACGAGCTCTGGCCACAGGACCTCGATCTGATCCGCGACGCTGGCTTTGATGCCTATCGCTTCTCGTTTTCCTGGCCGCGCCTGATTCCCCTCAGCTACCGCGCTTTCCAGGGATTACTGCACAACACAAGGTGAGGCGGGCTTTCAGTGAAAGCGGTCGCGGTGTAAGAGTTGGCTTCACCGCCGATCCGGAGTGCAGCATGACTACTAACCCCTTTATGATCTCGCCAAAAAAATGTCTAAGAGGGGATCCTTGACCGGGATTAGTGGCGCGGCGCGGTGATCTATCAGATCTATCCCCGCTCGTTTCAGGATCAGGATGATGACGGCATTGACGATCTGGTCGACCCCTATGGCGTTGAATTCTGGCTTGAGTTCAAGGGCCGCGATAGCTGCCGAACACCCATGGTCTGGCAGGCCCAGGCCAGCAATGGCGCCTTCTCCATCGCTAGCCAGGCCTGGCTACCGATGCCTGCCAAGCACCTGACCCATGCGGTCGATACCCAGGACAAGGTCGACGACTCCATCCTCGAATTCTATCGCGCCATACTGGCCTTCCGCAAAGACCATCTAGCCCTTTCCAAGGGACGTATCAAGCTGCTCCCGTTATAGGGAGACATGCTGGCTTTCATGCGCAAGTAGGACGACGAGCGTCTGGTTTGCGTCTTCAATATGGGCGCGTCCGGGACTGCTTATAACCTGCCGGTCGGCATGCGGCTCGTCGACGCTGGCTGTCCCGGCGTTATCTGCGCGGCGATTGACGGCGAGACGGCGAGATCGATCTAGAACCCTTTGGTGCCTATATCGACCAGCTCTAGCCTCGCATCTGGCACGATTTCCGGCAGCTGCGCGGCTACCAGGTCGCGCGTCAGCTGGTGTTGTGGATCGGCAAAAATCTGCGCTGGCGGTCCCGCTTCAACGATCTGCCAGGCCTCTATCACCAGCACGCGGTCGGCCATTGCCGCCACCATGTCCAGGTCGTGGCTTATGATCAGATAGGCTAGTCCGAATTCGGCCTGCAGCCGCGCCAATAGGCTGAGCACATCGCCGCCGACCGACATGTCCAGTGCCGATATCGGCTCATCGAGCGCGACCAGCCTAGGCCAGGTAACCAGCGCTCGGGCAATCGCCAGCCGCTGGCGCTGCCCGCCGGAGAACTTGTGCGGATAATGCTCAAGCATGCCGACATCCAGTCTAATGGCTTCGACGGCCTGCGCCAGTCGCTCCGGCACGGTTTCTCGCCGCAGTTCCGGTACCAGCTGCAATGGCTCGGCCAGCGACGCGCCAATAGTCAGGCGCGGATTGAAGCTGCCGAATGGGTCCTGAAACACCAGCAACACGTCGCGCCGCAATGGCTTGGACAGGTCAGTGCTGTGATAGACTTGTTCATTCAGCGTGATCTGCCCGACGCTGGCGGTATCCAGGCCGATAATGATCTTTGCCAGCGCAGTCTTGCCGCAACTGAATGGACCGACCAGCGTCAGGCATTCCCCGCTGCCGATGCGCAGGCTTGTCCCGTCGATCGCCTGCACTGGCTTGCGTGCCTAGAACAGCGCCCCGCCATATTGGTAGTCCCGCGTGAGCTTGTCCAACGTCAGCAGTGTTTCGCCAATCGGGGGGGGCGTGTCAGTGCCGGCATCTTGAATTGCGACGCGGCAGACTAGCCTCTACGTGTAGCGCTCGCGCGGCGTCCTAAACACTTCAGCGGCTGGGCCGGTTTCGACGATCTGTCTCTGATACATCACCGCTACCCGTGAGCACAGCGCCTCGATGGCCTTGAGGTCGTGGCTGATGAACAGCAGCGCCATGTGGCGCCGGTTGCAGATTTTGGCAATCAGATCGAGCACCATCTGCTGTGTGATCAGGTTCAGCGCCGAGGTCGGTTCGTCGGCAATCAGGATGTCAGGCTGGCCGGCCAGCGCCATGGCAATCATTGCCCGCTGCCGCTGCTCGCCGGACAATTGATGCGCAAAGCGCTCGCCATGTCTTGGCTCCAGCCCAACTTCGGCCAGCAAGTGCGGGACGTCGGTGTCACTCATGCCGCCTGGATTGAGTGCGATGGCCTCGACAATCTGCGCATTTATGCGCATCAGCGGATTAAGCGCGGTCATCGGTTCCTAAAACACCATGCCGATCCGCTTGCCGCGCAACCAGGCCTTTTCACGTTCCGACGCGGGCAGGGACACCCGTCCAGTGCTATGCTGCCGCCCATCTTGGCGCCTTCGGACAGGAGGCCGGTGATCGCCAGCGCTGTCAGCGTCTTGCCTGATCCGCTCTCGCTAATAATGCCAAAACGCTCCCTCTTGGCCAGGCTCAGGCTAACATTGGCCATCGTCGGAATCATGCCAAAGCGCACCGACAGATCCAATACCTCAAGAAAGGACATTGGTCTGTCTCTAGCGCAGGCGTGGATCGATAGCGTCGCGCAGGCCGTCGCCGGCAATGTTGAGGCCAATCATGATCAGCACAATGGCAATACCGAGCAGCAGGGTCAGCCACAGATGGATCAGGAATACGCCCTGCGCTTCACGCAGCATCAGGCCCAGGCTGGTTTCGGGAGGCTGTGTGCCTAGCCCGATATAACTCAGCTCCACCTCTGCCAGAATGCCTAGCGACATCTGGATGGTGCCCTGCACGATGACCAGGCTCATGATATTGGGCAGCAAATGGCGATAGACAATCATTGTATTGCTCAGGCCCGCCAACCGTTCGGCGGCCACGAAATCCAACGTTGCAATACTCACCGCGCCGCCGCGCGCTACCCGGGCAAAGACCGGAATACTGAAGATTCTGATGGCGATGATGGCGTTAATCGCTCCTAGTCCTAGCAGGGTGATGATCAGGATTGCTACGATCACCGCGGGAAAGGCGAACACAAAGTCTGAAAACTGCTGCACCAGCCATTCCACCGGCCCGCCCCAGGCGGCGGCCAGCAGCCCTAGCGATACCCCAACGTCCATCCCGATCCCCACGGCCAGCGTCGCTATCAGAAAGCTGGTCAGCGTTCCGGCCATCAGCAGCGAGACCATGTCGTGGCCCAGATCATCGATGCCCAGCCAGTGCTCGGCCATCATGCCGAGAAAGCGCCGCCCGATATCGATATCGGCGATGGGGGAGGGGGTCTACACCAGCGACGCCAGTCCCAGCAGCGCAAACAGCGCGCTGGTGCTCATGCCGATGGTCAGGCTCGGATGGGCGAACAGGCGCTTCATGATGCCGGCCTCGCGCGCAGCTGCGGATTAACCAGGCCATAGGCTAGGTCGGTCAGCAGCATGATCAGCGTCACCGCGATGATCAGAATGATGGTGGCGCCACGCACCAGGATCAAGTCACGCTGGGAGATTGCCATGAAGATCAGCCTGCCCAATCCGGGCAGGTAGAACACATTTTTGACGATGATCGTGCCGGCAATCAGAAACGCGAATTGCAGCTCCAATATCGTCAGTACCGGCAGCAAGGCATTGCGCATCCCGTGCCGCCGCATCGCCTCGCCCATGGTCAGCCCTTTGGTTCAGGCGGTGCGGATGAAATCCTGGCCGGTGACGTCCACCAGCGCTGTCTGCATCACCCGCGCCAGAATCGACGCCTGTGGTAAGGCTAGCGCCAGGCTGGGCAGGACCAGGCTGCGCAAAGCCGCCACCCAGTCCTCGTTCCAGAGGGTAAAACCGCCCGGCGACAGCCAGTGCAGATTCACCGCAAACAGCAGCGCTAGCAACATGCCAAACCAGAAACTGGGAACTGCGACACCGGTCTGCGCCAGTACCATAATGAAGGTGTCCAGCGTCTTGCCGCGGCGGCGTGCCGCCAGAATGTCAAGCGGCAGTCCCACGGCCATCGACAACCTCATGGCAGACAACGCTAGCGGCACGGTGACGCTAAGCCGCTCCCAGATCAACTGCGCCACCGGTACGCGCTGGGTGTAGGACATGCCGAAATCGCCGCGCAGCATGCCCCAGATCTAACTCGCAAACCGCTTCTGATGTCGCAGACCCAGGATGAATTGCGCCGGATCACCTGGCAGCAGGTCGAGCAGCACGAAGATCACAAGCGCCGCCACCAGCAGCGTCACGGCAAAGCCGGCAAACCGGCGCAGAGCAAAGGCGATCATGGATGATGTCGTGTCCAATCACGCCCCCGCCCCCCCACAAAGGGGGGCGTAGGTCAGTGGCTGGTGCTCGATCTCGTCACCAATGCAGATCGGCATCCCCTTGTGGGGGGGGTGGAAGGGAGTGTTGATCATGCGCACAAGGGTCGAATTGCTACTCGATCCAGGCGATATCGCGCAATACTAGACCTTCGATAGGCGAGTTCTTCCACATGCCCGTGAGCTTGGCGTTCCACACCCCGATCTGGGCCAGTTCGAACAGATAGCCATTGACCGCGCCCTTGGCGAGGATGGTCTGGGCCTGGATGGCAAGCTCCTTGCGCTTGGCTTCGTCGGTCGTACCATTTAGGATCTCGATCAGCGCCTGGAACTCGGGATTATCGTAGCCGTAGTAGTAGTCTGGGTTGGCATAATTGCCAATGTCGAAGGGCTCGACATGGCTGACAATGGTCAGGTCATAGTCCTTGTTGGAATATACGTCCTTGATCCACTGCGCCCAGTCCACATTGATCAGTTCGAGCTTGATGCCGACCTTGGCAAACTGGCTAGCGATGATATGGCCGGAGAGGCGAGCATAGCCCACCGGCAGCAGCTTCAGCGTAGCGCTGAACCCATCGGGGAAGCCGGTCTCGGCCAGCAGTGCCTTAGCCGCTTCCTGATCATGGGGATAGGTGTCAGTTAGGTCAACATAATAGGGGTTATGCGGTGCAAACGGCGCCCCGATCGGCACGCCATAACCATAGGTGGCGCCATCGATGATCGCCTGCCGGTCGATGGCATGGGCCATGGCCTGGCGCACCTTGAGATTGTCGAAGGGCGGCCGCTTGTTGTTGATCGTCAGAATGGTCTCGCCTTCGGTAGTGCCCGCCAACACCTTGAACTGCGGATTACTCTCGAACACCGCTAGGGCTTCGGGAGCGAAATTATTGGTGCCGTCAATGTCGCCCGCCAGCAGCGCATTGGTCATGGTGGCGGTATCGCCGATGAACAGATAGGTGACCTTTGTCAGATGCCCCGGCGCGCCCCAATAGGGGCTATAAGCCTCAAGCACCACCCGGTTGCCCTTGTCCCATTGCACAAAGGCAAACGGCCCGGTGCCGATCGGCTCATTGGCATTGTTATCGGCGCTTTCGGGCGCCACGATCACCGCGTCGCCGCGGCTCAGATCAAACAGGAACCGGCCGACGACATGGTCCAGCTGCATCTGTACCGTCAGCGGATCGATCGCCGTCACGCTCTGGATCGGCGTATAGAATTCCTTATGCGCATTGACGCTGTCGGCCGCCAGGATGCGGTCAAAAGTGAACTTGACGTCTTCGGCGTCAAACGTGGTGCCGTCGTGGAAAGTCACCCCGTCAGCCAGCTTGAACGTATAGGTCAGCCCGTCATCCGAAATGGTCCAGTCACTGGCCAGGCCGGGTTGTATGGCGCCATTCTGATCGATCCGGGTCAGGCCTTCAAAGACGTTCTGATAGACAACGATGTCGATGGCTTCGGCCGCCCCGGCCGTGGGGTCGAGCACGGGCGGCTCCAGCGCCACGCCGATGCGGATCTCGCTCGGCACGGCCATAGCCACGCCGGTCAATGCAGTGGTCATCGCCACCGCGAGTCTGAATGCCTGCAACGTCTTGTCCATTGATAGCTTCCATTTCGGCGATGTCTCGCCGGTCGACCATCGGTTCGAGGCTGCCCTGTCGGTTGCCAAGCCGCGTGTGCGCCACGTCACGATCATACCGGTGCGTGAAGTGCCGGCTCCTATGATACGAACATATAAGGGATCGTCGTCAACATGACAGCAGGCGCGATTGTTATTCTCTCCTACGATCGCTCAGTCTGGTAGCAAGAATGACCGGGACAAGCTCCGCCAGGACGACGAAGAGTGCCGGCAGCGCTGTCTGGACAAAAAGTCCGACATTTGCCGATGATATAGACTAGCGTCGCCAGCGTATTCACGCCAAGCGGCCGCAGCAGCAGCGTAGCGGGTAATTTCTTAACGATTTCTACGAATACCAAAGCAGCGCCGCCATCGATTCTGACAGGATCAGCCAGCGCCGCCAATCAGCCAGCGCCATGGTCATCCGGTTGAGCCACAGATCGGCCTGGCCCAGCGGCTGCAACAATCCCAGCGCCAGTACTGTCCCCGGGATCGCATAGCCCAGCGTGGCCCACCGAATCGCCTTGCGCCCGTCTGGCCCGCGCGCTACGCCAGCTTGGCTACCACAAGCCCGATGATCACCGTGATTAGTGCGCCCAGACTGGCCAAGATCAGGGTCTGGATCAGCGCGGTCATGGTCATGCTCAGGCTTTCGGGCCGCCGCCCGCGCAGGGCCAGATAGCTCAATTGCCCGACCGGAATGCCGAAGCCCAGCGCCAGCAGGCTCAGGCAGAACCCAAAGGCTACTCAGGCTCGGTCACCCGCCAGAATTTCCCGGGCTGGTGGTACGCAGCTGTCGCGCCGGCCGAGATACACACGGTCGCGCCACGCGCGCTGTTCGGCGGCAATCAGCAGGCCGATCACCAGCACCACCGTCACTGCTAGCTGGGCCGCGCCGCCAAAATCGGAGCGATAGAGCACGCTCGACAGCACAATCGCCGCGCCCCATTGGCTGCGGATGTCGGGGAACCAGTAGTCTTGCAGCGTGCTGGCGCCATTGAACGCCCGCAACGCGGTCTGCACCGGGCCAAGAAAGCTCAGAAATTCGACATAGCTATAGGCCGCCAGATAGGTCGTCACCGCCAGTAGCAGCGCGAGCGCCCAGTCAAACAGTCTACGCAGTGGGAATTCGTAATGCGTCATCAGTCAAGCCGCGACTAGCCCCACGCATCCGGTGAGCAGGCCGGTTTCGCGCAAGGCGGTGGGCAGCATTGTGGTGGCCAGCCCATTGCTGCTCGAGGCGACTGCTCCCAGCGTCGACCGGCCCAACTACACAATGGGCAGCCCCATTAATGCGGCTAGCAAAAGCGCGACGACCGGCGAGGCAAAGGTTCCGCTGGTCCGCATCTTCTGGCGATGGCCTGGTGCGCGCGTGATAGGGCGACTCCGCCTCTTAGTTCTGCGCACCTTCGTTGAACTTGAGTTCATCGACAAGGGCTGCGGCCTCATCACGATGGGTTGCAATCTCAACCAACGCCGTCTTGGCGGCGTTCAGCACGCCCCAACTCTGGTCAGTTCAGACGACGCCACCGATGGCACCATGGGGAACTCGTAATTGGTGTTGGCATAGATGCTCTGGGCCTCGTCCGACAGCAGGAAGCCGATCAGTGCATTGGCGTTCTCGGCATTGGGCACATATTTGGCGATGAAACCACCGGCCACATTCACCCGTGTTCCCGCGTCATCGGCGTCAGGATAGACGATGCGAGCCGATACTGCCCACTGCTTTGCTCTGGCTAGGTGTCATTGTTGAGCATGGCGCCCCATATAATTAGGTATTGCCGATGGTCAGATCACAAGTGCCCGCGAGGATATTCTCGACGCCTTCGCGGTCATTGCCCGATGGCGCATAGGCCAGATTGTCCCTTACGCCAGACAGGTGCGGGTATCATCAAGACTATTGGCGGCAATGCGCTGCGCGATCAGCCCGATATTGTAGGCGGGGTCTCCCGGACGGATGCAGACGCGGCCCTTCCACTCAGGCTTGATAATGTCTTCATAGGTCAGCGCAGGTGCGTCACCGCGATCCCTGGAGACGTAGAATACCCGGGCGCGCAGCGACAGCGCTGCCCAGTTGTCCTCATCGTCGCGGAATTCGGCGGGGACACGTGCATTAAGTTCCGGGGCGGCGATCGGCCGGGTCAGCCCCAGTTCTTCGGCACCCACCAGATTGCCGATATCCACCGTCAGCACAACGTCTGATGGTGGCAACTCGCCCTCTGTGGCGACACGCTCGAGCAGGCCATCGCCGGCATAGAGAACATTAGCCTTGATGCCCGTTTTGGCGCTGAACTTATCCAGCAAGGGCTGCAGCAGACTCTGCTCGCGATAGCTGTAAATGTTGACGTGCCGCTCTGGGCAAAGGCCGGGGCGGCAGCGCCAGCCAGGGTGATTGAGGTGAGCAGGGCGACCGCAAGGCGTGCGATATTGGTCATGGGTATTCTCCGTTGCGAGGTCTGGTTCAAGGCCCCCGCAAGCACTGGCGCTCTCCACCGATTGTACGGCCAAAGTTAATATTAATAAATGAAATCAATTACTTAAACTCTAGAAACGTTCAAAACTAACCTGTAATACATTAGAAAAATAAGTCGATTAGCTGATTGAAGTTGTCCATTTTCACGACTGCAGCATTTTGCGCGCCCGGGCCATGCTACTCGGCTACATCTCTTGAAGAGACATCTTCCACTAGATCGGCAGGAATTTTCAGCGTGAACAACATACCCATCTCGCCGGCCGGATCGACTGCAAGAGAGAACGCGTTGATCGCCAGCAGCGACCGCGTTAGCGCGAGGCCGATGCTGGAGCGGACAGGTTCTAGCATTTTGCCATCGCGCCCGGGTCCGTTGCGGAACACCACAAATCGCTCGGCCATATCGACGACATTCAACGAGCTGTCGCGCACATGTACGGCAATCCCGCCGCCATCCTCGTGTTGCGCCGAGATCACCACGGCGCCGCCATTTGGGCTCTGATCGATGGCGCTGGCCAGCAGGTTCAACACCGCCTGTTCCAGCGATGCCCGGTCTGCAGTCAGCTGCGGCAGGGTCTCGGAGATCGCATTGCGCACAAACACACGCGCATGGCTCGCCTGCTGGCGAATGCGCAGAATGCAACTTTCTAGTAATTCGGTCAGATCAATGCTGGCGCGCTTCGGTAGATAGCGCCCGTCGCGCAGGCACGCATAGTCTTCCAATTCATCGACCAGCGCCGCAATCTCCTGGCTGGCGGCGCTGATGTCGCGCGCATAGCCCTGCAATTGGTCGGCGTCAGCCGTGCCTGCCGTGCTGCGTGCAAGATCGGCGAAGCCGATAATGGTATTGAGCGGACGCCGAACGCCTCGGCTGATCTGTCCGAGCAGCGCTAGATCGATGTCTAACGATCCGGCTAGGCGGGCCGGTGCTGGCTCACGGCCATGCACAAGGCCGAAATAGCCGGTTACCACACCAGCCTGACCCTGTGCAAACAGGGTAAGCTCGGCCTGACCTGTAGTCGAATGTAGCTTTAGCCATGGTCGCGCCGTCTCGGCAAAGCGGGCCGGTCGATCCATAAATTCGCACAACACCGCAACATCATCTGCCGCGACCAGACTTGCTAACGCCTTGCCCTCGGTCGGTCGATCCTGGCCCAGCAGGGCGCTGGCCTTGGCTGTGATGGTACTGACAACGCCAGCCCGCGTCATCTCGAAAAAGCCGTTGCCGCGCACCGCGGCCATCGTCTGGGCGAACGCGTTGACAGCACCTTCATGGCCGATGCGCACTTCGGTGCCGCTCGCCGAGAGCATCAGTGCAGGCCGACCATGCCAGGAAATGGATTGCAACCGAGCAGTCACCGGCACCAGCGTGCCGTCGCGCTGCACTAGATGATTGACCGGTCCGGCTTCCTGGCCGTCCGACCCCGCAGCAGGAAAAACCGCCGACAGTCCTGCCTGGCGCAGCGCTTCAACCGATTCATAGTCCACCATCTCGGTAATCGCCCGGTTAGCAAACAGCACCTGCTGGTCGCGGAACACCAGAATGCCTAGCGGCAACCGATTGAGCACGAGCGTCTCGCTACCCAGGCTGATTAAGGCGCCGCCTTGTGTTGGACCCAGTGGCTTGACCTGGGTCGGTAGGCTGGTGTCGCCGACGCGGTCATTGAGAATGCGCGACAGTTCGTCGAAATTGTAGCGTGACACGCACTCGACGATTTCGGGATCAGTTGTCGGTGGCGCGGCGATCTCGGCTAGCGCTGCGCTCAGGCGTTGCGCGGCATCGTCGGTTTCCTTGGCGGCAGGCGCGTTGTCCGACGGAACATCGTCTGACGTTTCGTCTGCCGGAGTGTCGAGTGCCTCCAGATCGGCCAGATCCGCTTCGACCTCCGTCTGCTCGGCCGGTTCAGCATCCTGTTCGGTAATAAAACCGCGGCCCGTCACTTTGAACAAGGTGTCTGGTTCATCGTGGATCTGCTCGATCTCTGTCGGCGGGTCGATTTCGGTGATCACTGATCTGGTAAAGCTGTCGTCGGCCTCGGTAAGTCGCGCATAGAGTGCCTCGTCTGCTGCCAGCCGGTCGACCAGTCGGCTCAGTCGACTGCCCGCGAGCCGGGCTTCTGCTTCGGCCTCAACACGCGCCACTGGCTTAGGCGCATCAGTGGCTGAATCAACCTGCGATTGATTATCCGCCGGCGAGGTGCTCACCACGCTCAGCTTCGGTGCGGCGTCCTGTTCGAACGTGCGCCAGCTGTCGAGCTCCCGCGCATAGGCATTTTCGTCCGCAGCAGCGCGTGCTTTGTCGCTCAGCGACAGCGTTTCCTGCGGCTCGGGCGTGTCGATGCTATGATCGTCCGCTACGTTCCAGGCGGCGACGGCCTCTCTGACCGGCTCATCCTGCGCCGCGTCAGGCGATTCTGCCGTGATAGGCGTTGGGCTTTCTATCAGCTCGTCTGCGGGCAGGGCGGCGCTGTCATCACCTGTGGTATCGCTTTGGGCGGCAGCCCGAATCTCGGCGTCTATCGCATCGACGCCAACAATCAGCAGGATGTTCTGTCCATTCAGCCAGATCAGGGGGGTGACGGCACAGGTCGCTGATGCCGGCTTTTCGCCAGCCAGAAACTGAACGCGGGCCAGGCTGGTATGATCCGTCGACCCCAACCGGATATTGCGGGCGATCTGCCCCTTGATCGGCGCGGCGGGTGGTGCCAGCTTCAGGCCGTGCTTCTTCAGCCTGGCTAGAAACAACTCAGCTGCCGGATTATGCCAGATTAGCGTCAGCCCATCATGCGACCACAGCCAGACCGGTCTCGGGTCTGCAGCATGTTGCAGCACGCGGTGCGCATTCGGCGATGTGGCCCACTCAACATCCATGAACTGCCGTCTTCTTCGTTCCGGGTAGCATAAGATTGTGCTATTCTGGCACAACTGTGCCCGGAACCTTAAGCTTTCTTCTAATATAGTGCGGGTTGCGCATGGTCCAGAGCAGTGAGAGGTTCCCAGCGCAGCTTCGCCATGCATGGTTAAGTGTCAATCGTTTGCAAAACGTCACGGCGGGGATTGTATGATCACTTTTTCCGGCAGATTTGCGTGCCTGCTAAATGGCCTTGGAACAGAGCAAAAAGGATGCTTGTTATCCCCGATTTTTCGCCCTATGTTTCTCCTGTTGTCAGGATGATGCTTCGCCCCAACCCTCGATAAGCTTTTGTGCCGCCTTAGCTCAGTTGGTTAGAGCGCTAGATTGTGGATCTAGAGGTCCTCGGTTCGATCCCGAGAGGTGGTACCATTCCCCCAATACATTATTGCGACAGGCGTAGCGCCGACAACTCATTGGCGATGTTGGCGAACACCGCGCGCAATTCGCCCGGCGTCTTGGGAAAATAGGCATTGGTCTTGGTGCTTGCGCATTCAGTCAGCACCTTCTCGACCATCGCCTGGGTGCTCTGCTGGGCCTGATCAGTCGCCAGACCAATGGTGTAGATGGTGATGCCGGCATTCTTGCAGGTCTGGCTGATGCGCGTATTTATCTCGTCGACCAGGTCGCCATTGGATGTGCCCAGCGTACCCATGCGATCAATATTGTTGCCACTGGAGGTCGAGCTGTTGTTTCGCGAATTGTAGGGAAAGCCATAGGCGGAATTATAGCAACTGCCATTCAGCCCGCGCTGCGTGCCATTGCAATGGGTGCTCAGATTGTAGGCGATGTTTTCGTCGTCGGTCATGATGATCATCACCTTGGCAGTCGCCGTGTCATAGGCCGATCCCTCGGTAAACAGCGCGCCAGGTGAGAGCGCTCAGTAGCCCCACACAGTGCCTTGATGAATATTGGTGCCGCTCTGGGCCTGCATGCTGTTGATCGCTGTTGTTACGGAGGTCGGCGAACTGGTCAGTGGCAGGATGGCGGTGCGGATGCAGTCCGCACTGGGACCCCAGAAGAAGTCATCTGGTGCGAACGGGCTGTATTTGCAGATGCGCTCCTGTAGCTCGCGGTTCAAAAGGCCATAGGGAATGAATAAGCGGTGTCTTGAAGATTTCTGGCTGCAGCGCTAGCGTTGCCGCATCCAAGGCGATCTGCCCGCGATTGCGCATCTGTTCGAGTGACATATAATTGACCACTGTGCCGCTCAGCGCGATCAGTACAATGGCCATCAGCCCGAAGATCACGGCAAAAGCGCCGTGCTCATCGCGTCTTAGTCGGCGGTGTCCAGCTTGGCCATTCCGCCTTGCGCGACGCCTGATGAGTCCCGCGTCACTCAAAGCCTGTTTTGGCTACGTCGATGCCGTAACGCAACGCCCGCCCGTCACCGAGCACGAAATACAGGAAATGCACGCTTGTATCGACCATCAGCGTGCCGCTGCGCTCACTTGTCGGATAACTAACGACCTGTCGCACATAGATCGGGTCGAGATACATATTGGCCTGCAAGGCCAGCGCATGCAGGGGCCGCGACTGGGTGATGGTGATACCTGGCGGCGGCGCGAGTCGCCAACCCGGCTGTAAGTCTGCACTCATCGCCCACATGACCATTGATACGCTCAGCAACAGCGCCAGCGCGCCCTTGACTGCGGTTGTGTTTGCTATTGGCCTACTCGCATTTTTGCTGCGTGAAGACGCGCCAGCACTTTGTGCGAACAATGCGATCAATTTTCCAATTTGCGGTGAATTAGCATAGTTAAGTCATTGATACTGCTAATGATTAGCGTGAGCCTAACGTCTCAAAGGAACACTAACTTGTCGCTATCCGCCTATTCCGACTGCTCCAGAATGTGCCTGACGGCCATGCCACAGCTGCGCTGTGGTGAAGGGCTTGACCAGCATTTTATTGACCCTAAGCGGGCGCCTTGGCGATGTTCTTACGGCTGGCATATCCCGTCATCAGAATTACCGGCGTCGCCGATGGTTCCCCAAAACGCGGATTACGCAAAATGGTCATCAGTCCGGCGCCACTGATCTCGGGCATGTACCAATCCATCAGTATGAAATCGAACTGTATGGTCATCAATCCCAGGATCGCCTCGGCGTCATTAATCGGCCTCGACGATGTCGGAAATGCCGAGCTTTTTCAGGCTCGCCTCTGAGATGGCGCGGGCATAGATGTTGTCATCGACAACAAGCGCAATTGGCTCGGAATAATCACTGCAGTGCCTCCAACCTGTCATTTGTGAGCCGGGCGAACCCGATCCTCTTCAATGCACGTCGCCATTCCAATTTGGTCTGCCGCAATTCCAATTGGTAAATTTGCGGTTTAAGCAGAGCCACCCACTCGATAATGACCAGTCCTCGGCGCTGCCCCTGGGCGGGCGATAACGCGCTCTACTGACACTACCACGATGCCGAATCGGGCCGCCAGATGGTCAGTAATATCCGCCTGTTCGAAACGATCTACCTCGAAGACTTCCAATCGGGCCTATCCTGGATCACGATCCTGCGCAAGGGCAAGAATTTCCACGCCGTCTTCCATGGCTTGGACATCGCCAGGGTCGCTGCCATGGACGAGGCGGATATTTAAGTGTCTGCTGCTCGATCACGGCATCATCCGCCACCGCGGCAAGATAGCGGCCACCATTAACAATGCAAGCCGGGCGCTCGAAATCCAGCGCGAATTCGATTCACTTGCGACTTAATTTCTGGAGCTTTAAGACCCGTCCAGAGCATCGCCCCGATGATCTGAGCTGGGCAGCACTGCGGCTGCTCGCCCAGACCGATATCTCGCGCGCCCTCAACAAGGATCTGCGCCGCCGCGGCTTCAAATTTGTCGGGTCGGCCACCTGCTACGCCTTCATGTAGGCCATGGGCCTGGTGAATGACCATATCGACGAGTGTTTCTGCCGCGATGACGTCGAGGCCAAGCGGATCGCCCTCGTGCGTCCGGCACTGGCGCGCTAGGCTCCCGACCAACCAACCTGGTGCTATTGCGCAACAATCATCAGGAAGTGCGACATCCCACC
>JALBVE010000032.1 GCA_025050575.1 Candidatus Devosia symbiotica | reverse complement strand
CAGGGCGCGCAGCGGTTGTGGATCCTGCTGCAGGCGGAGGCGGTGCCCATAAGCGCATAGGTGGTGCCGAGCCAGACTGGTACCCGGTCAGTAGCAATGGCGGGCAGGATCAGCAGCGTCATCATCGTTGCGGCCGCTGTGCGCAGACCTATTCTTATAGCGCGAGATGTCGTCAGGCATGCGTTTGACGTCGCGCATAGAATGTGGCGGAAGCGGCATAGCAGTGGCGACGGCGACATTGATCGCCGCCCGACGGCAATTGCGCCCGCTGGCTATTTGAAACGATAGCCGATCGCCGATGCAGGGTCGCAACTGACCCTCGGCCAGTTTGGAGATATGGATATAGAAGTCGTTCCCGGCATCGTCACGGACGAAACCGTAGCCGCCCTTATTATTCCATTGTACCAATTCACCGATGCGCGGCATCATACCCTGCCAATTATCAGCCACAGCCTTAATCACAAACCGTTAAGAAGGTCTGATAAAGCCGGCGGCATTAAGCGAAACTGTTGCCGTTCAAGCCTTTGTGCGCACCATGTCAGAATCCGCCAAGCGTTTTGTCCTCAGCCAACTCGAACGAATCGGCGTTGTCCCCAAAGGCCCGGCCAACACTAATCCAACCATCCATAACGAAGCTCTGTGGGGACCGCTATTGCGTGACGGCACTTTGGGGCTGGGCGAGAGCATATGGCTGGCTGGTGAGACACGAAAGCGCTGGATCAGTTCCTGTTCCGACTGATCAACGCAGATGCGCAAGGAGCGTTCCCCAAGGATTTGGCAGTGATGTGGAGCCTGGCCAAGAGCCGGCTGCTCAATCTGCAGCGGCGACGGGTCACCGAGATGGCCGAAAAGCATTACGATATCGGCAACGATCTATATGCGTCTATGCTGGACAAACGGATGATCTATTCGTGCGGCTATTGGCAGGGTACAAATGATCTGGACACGGCGCAGGAAGCCAAGCTCGATCTGATCTGCCGCAAGGTGGGTTTGGCGCCCGGCATGCGCATTCTCGATATCGGCTCGGGCTGGGGCGGCTTTCTGCAATTTGCCGCCGAACGCTATGGGGTAACAGGCGTCGGGGTCACGGTCTCTAGGGAGCAGGCGGCGCTGGCCAATGTGCGAACGGCGCATCTGCCGGTCGAAACCAGACTGCTCGACTATCAGGAGCTAGAGGGCCAATTCGACCGGATTATCTCGATCGACATGTTCGAACATGTCGGCTACAAGAATTACCGCGCCTATTTCGAAAAGGCCGCCAGCCTGCTGGCGCCGAACGGCGCTGATACTGCTACACAACATTGGCGGCCATTCCAGCGTGGTGCATAGCGATCCATGGAGCGAAAAATACATCTTGTCTAACGGCATACTGCCCTCAATGGCGCAGATCGGCCGCGCCATTGAGGGGCTGGTCGTGATGGAGGACTGGCACAATTTCGGCGCCGATTACGAGAAAACGCTGATGGCCTCGCTGGCGCGTTTCGAGGCGACCTGCCCGGACTTGGCGGACAATTACGACCAACGCTTCTACAGGATATGGCGTTATTATCTGAGCGTGTTTGCAGCCTCATTCCGGGCCCGCCAGATCAGCCTGTGGCAGGTCATGCTATCGCCGCATGGGGGTGCCAGGTGGCTGTGTCAGCGTGCGCTAAGGATTCACGTGAAACACTTGTCCACAGACCTATGCACAGCGCAGCCAGGCGCACTCAGACTTGCTGGCGCTGCAAGGGCAGACTGATTGGCGCAGCAAAGCTGGCGGCGAGATCACTCCAGAACCGATCATGCAGCGGCGTTGGAAACACCACTAGGCCCGGCAGAGCCGATCGTGTGGGCCGATCCAGAGCGCCGCAACAATGGATTCCCCTAGAACGGGATTGTTATCCAGATCAATCTCACCGGTCAGGAGGTCAACGACAAACCACAACTTGATGGTGCGGCTGATCGGGCTCCAGAGCTCGTCTATATAGGCCAATAGCCCGGCTCTAACCGGCAGGCCCGTTTTCTCAATGGTCTCCCGTTCGGCGGCCGCTTCCATGGTTTCATTGCTTTCGACACTACCGCCGAGCGGCGCCCATAAATCGTAGCGCTGGCTTAGATGACGCAGCAGCGCCCGGTTGTCGCGCAGCAGCAGGGCACCCGCAGAAATCCGATATTCTATCAAGCCTGTCCAAAATTTAGCCGATAGCTCAACGCTTCGGCGATATGGGACCGGTCGACTCGGTCAACGCCAGCCAGATCGGCCAGGGTGCGCATCACCTTAAGCGCGCGATGATAGGCGCGCCGACAGATTGAAGCGTTCGGCGGCCTGCAACAACAGGTTCTGACTGTCTTTGTCGGGATTGACCACCGCCTCGATCAGACTGGGGCCGGCAGCGGCATTGGTAAAAACCGATGCGGCGCCATGATCGGCAAAGCGCTGACGCTGACGCTCGCGGGCCAGGGCAACGCGAGCGGCAACATCGGACGAGTTTTCGGCGGCGGCCGGGGCGATTATGTCGGCAGCCGTCACCGGCGGGAACATCGATGCGGATATCGATCCGATCGAGGAACGGCCCCGAGATCCGGCTCTGATAATCGCTGGCGCAGGCGGCGCCACGGCGACAGGTATGGCCGGGCGTCCCGGCTAGACCGCATTTGCACGGATTCATCGCCGCGATAAACTGCACCCGGCTAGGATAAGCAATGCGGGCACTGGCCCAAGCAATCACGATTGCGCCGCTCTCGAGTGGCTGACGCAAGTCTCGAGTGGCTGACGCAAGCTATCGAGCACACCGGGGGCGAATTCGGGCAGTTCATCGAGAAACAATACGCCATTATGGGCCAGGCTCACCTCGCCGGATCGCACCTTGAGGCCGCTGTTGACCAGAGCCGCCATGGAGACGGAGTGATGCGGCGCACGAAACGGGCGACGATCGGATATCGCCCCGCCCACCAGCTCGCCGGCAATGGACTGGATCATCGAGACATCGAGCAGTTCGCGCGGATTTGAGAAGCGGCAGAATGGAAAGCAGCCGAGCCGCCAGCATGGATTTGCCCGCCCTGGGCGGGCCGACCATGAGCAGATTGTGGCCCCGGCAGCGGCAACTTCGAGAGCCCGCCGCGTCACCTGCTGGCCGCGCACTTCGTCAAGATCGAGCAGACTGGCCATGGGCAGATACTTGGCTGGCAAGGGTCTGACCGCAAGCTGGTACCCGGTCAGATGGTTGAGCAGAGCCAGCAGGCTGTCGGCGGCGACATCAAGTTTGTTGGCGACCCAGGCCGCTTCGGCGCCCGAAGCGGCCGCGCAGATCAGCCCGCGTTCACGCGCCCGAGCAGCAATGGCGGCCGGCCGCACGCCGCCGATATGAGCCAGGCGGCCGTCCAGCCCCAGCTCTCCCAAAGCCAGATAGCCATCGAGTGCATCCTGGGGCAGGGCGCCAATCGCTGCCATAATGCTCAGCGCGATGGGCAGATCATAATGGCTGCCCTCCTTGGACAGGTCAGCGGGCGCCAGATTGACGGTGATCCGCCGCGGCGGCAGGCCGATACCCGAAGCGACTAGCGCCGCCCGGATCTGCTCGCCGCTTTCCTTGATCACCTTGTCGGGCAGGCTAACCAGAATGAAGCGCGGCAGGCCGGGCGCAATCTACACCTAGACGTCGACCGGCACGCCTCAATGCTATGAAATGCTACGGTGGCGACACGAGTGACCACAGCTTGTTCCCTCCAGCCCGAGGTCAATCTAGCAAAGCCAGTCCCGGCGAACAAAAAAGTAAAACGAACGAAAATGGTCTGTTAATCACGCCAGCTTCCATATTGGTTAACCTAAGCCTCCATTAACCGCGCCATGTTGAATCAAAGGCAGATTTTAGTTCCGTGCAGAGTGCTGCCCCATGGTTTTCAGCCGTCCTTTTCCCTCGTCATTAGCGATCACAAAGAGTGCCGTGGCGGCGCTGCTGGTCGCCATCCTTGTGGCCTGCTCATCGGGCGGTGGCCTGTATGGCCCGATCCAGGGCGATAATCGTCCGCATACCGGTGTCGACCGGGCCCGCGCCATGCCGATCCAAGGGATCGACGTGGCCCGCTATCAAGACAATCTCGACTTCAGGACGATCTTTCAGTCCGGCATCCATTTCGCCTTCATCAAGGCCACCGAGGGCAAGGACTATCTGGATCCCAATTTCCGCAGCAATTGGGTGCGGGCACGCGATGCCGGCATGCCGCGGGGGGCCTATCATTTCATGACCTGGTGTTCGCTAGCCTCCGAGCAGGCCGTCTGGTTCGCCGCCAACGTGCCCAATGATCCGGATGCCCTGCCACCGGTGCTCGATCTGGAATGGAATCACGACTCGAGCTGCAAGACCAAGCCAAACCGCGCCGACGCGCTAGAGAAGATCCGGTTGATGCTGGACGCCATGGAGCGCCATACCGGCAAATTGCCGATCATCTATACTGATATAATCTTCCATCGCGACGTGCTGGAGGGGCAGTTCTTTCCTAATTCCTTCTGGTTGCGCTCGACTGCCGCCGAGCCGCATCAGCGCTATGCCAACCGAACCTGGACCTTCTGGCAATGGACCCAGACTGGGGTGGTGCGCGGGGTGCGCGGCGAAGTTGATCGCAACACCTATTTTGGCGACCAGAATGACTGGCTTGCCTTCCTGCAGACCGGCTGCGATCCGCGAGCGATTGCGGCGCTGGCGCCAAGCGGGCGTTGTCAGGCGGCCAAGTAGGCCGAGCTCTTGCCAGCGCCCGGAGCTGGGTCTATCGTCAAACTGTATTGATGCGGGCTCTTTAGCCTGCCTGAGGAAATGGTGAGATGGCCAAGGGCCAGATGCGCAGCAACAAGGAAGCCAAAAAGCCGAAGAAGGACAAGCTTGACGCCGCCAAGCCGATCACCGGGCTTGGCTCAGGCAGCACTGGAAATTCGGCTAAGAAATAGGTTTTGGCAGACGGGATTTAGGAGCGATTGACTTTGTCGATCGCCCTTTATTGCTGGCCGCTCGAACTGCTAGTGGCTGATCGTTGCGATAGGCAGCAGAGTTTCCGAGCGTGCCACGGTTACCGTAGCGGCGCTGGCAGCGACTAGGGCGATGATCAACAGGGCGAGAACTGCCGCGAGATGCATCGTATCCACCCTCCACGCAAATAACGCTTATGGATGTGCGCCAGTCGCGCCGCTGGGTCAACGACAGCGTTAAGACGTTATTAACGATACAAATTTACGAAATTTTAGGACTTGACGCGGGCTCTGTCGGGCAGCTCAGTCAGCCAGCTGACCGCTAGAGCGGATGCCGTCAAAGACAAATTGCACCGCCAGCAGGATGCCGACAACGCGCGATACTATCGCTAGGCCGGTCACGCCGAGCAAACGCTGGATAGGAATGGCCAGCAGCAAGGTTAGCCAGGCCAGGGCCAAGATCACCACCACCGCCGCCAGCACGGCCCAGAATTCGAGATCGGCCGCATGCTGGTGGTTAACAGGATGATGCTGCTGATGGCGCCAAGCCCGACCAGCAGCGGCCTGACGAGCGGGAAGACGGTGATATTATCACGTGAGCGGGCCTCGACCTCTTCCTCATCGGCAGTGCCCGCGCCGCCGGAATGACGGGCAAACACCATGTCGATGGCGACCAGGAACAACAGCAGGCCACCAGCCGTGCGCAGGGCCAGGATGGTAATGCCGAACAGATCCAGAATGGCATTGCCCAGAATGATACCGGCAATGATGACGCTGCGGGTGGCGAAGCCAAAGCGATGCTTGGCCGTATTGCGCTTAGTCAGAGCGGCAAAGATAAAGGCGATATCGGCCACACTCACCGTTGCAAACAGGGTCGCAAAGGCGGCTATAAATGTTGTTGTGGGCATGCGATAGATCCGGTTTGCTTCACCATTACGGCATTTTGGCGCGCTCGGCCAAGCTTACCAGCTCCCAGTTGTCCCCCTAGGCTGATCGCCGGTCAGAGAAAGTCCCACCATGCGCGACACCGGCGAAATATCTGCGATCCTGTTTGACAAGGATTGCACGCTGATCGACTTCAACACCACCTGGTTCGGGATCATCTCAGCGCTGGCCAATGGCACGGCACCCGATCCCAGGACGGCACGGCTGCTGGTTGAGCAGGGCAGCTATGACTGAGTCGCGCAAAAGTTTATCGGTGGCTCGGTGGTCGCGGCTGGCACTATCAAAGATCTGGTCGATCTGTCGCATCCGAGCCTGGGCGCGATCGAATGGACAGCGCGCATCGTCGCCTATGACCAGACAGCAGTGTAGAAAGCGAATCGCAGCGCCGTCGGTCTGCCGCACCTGTAGCAGACATTGGAGCGCTTGGCCGCGCAGGGATTCAAGCTGGGCATTGCCATCAATGATTCGGAATCCGGCACCCGCGCCACTGCCGCAGCGCTGAGCCTGACAGCGCAATTCCACACCATTATCGGCCATGATTCGGTGGCAAGGCTCAAACCCTGGCCCAACCAGTTGGCGCTGTTTGCTACTCGCACCGGGCTCGCGGCCAGAGCCATCGCCATACTCGGCGACAATACAATAGGCACGATCTGGAAAAGGCCCATGCCGCTGGCGCCAGGCTGGCAATTGGCGTGCTGTCGGGCAATAGCACGCGAGCGGAACTAGTGCCCCATGCTGACATCATCGTGGACTCGGTCGCCGATCTGCCGCCGCTGTTCGGCAAAAGGGGACTGCGCTAGGCCCGGCGCTTCTCGATAGCGTCCCAGATCATCACGGCAATGTCGGGGCCACCGAAGCGCTTGATTTCGCGGATGCCGGTGGGGGAGGTGACGTTGATTTCGGTGAGATAGTCGCCAATCACGTCGATGCCGACAAAGATCATGTCGCGCTCTTTTAGCGCCGGGGCGATGGTGGCGCAGATTTCGCGCTCGCGGGCGGTCAGCTCACTGATCTCGGGGCGGCCGCCAACATGCATATTGGAGCGCGCTTCGCCCTCGGCGGGAATGCGGTTGAGGCCTGCCACTGGCTCGCCGTCGATAATGATAATCCGCTTGTCGCCCTTGCGCACGTCGGGGAGGTATTTCTGGATCATGAAAGGTTCGCGGTAGTTCTGCTCAAACAGTTCCAAGAGACTGGCCAGATTGTGATCGCCTTCCTGGATGAAGAACACGCCGGCGCCGCCATTACCGTAGAGCGGCTTGATGATGATGTTGCCATGCTCACGGCGGAAGACGCGGATCATTGCGCGGTCGCGCGTCACCAGGGTGGGCGGCATCAACTCGGGAAAATCGGTGACCAGGATTTTTTCGGGAGCATTGCGCACGGCGGCTGGCGGATTGACCACCAGAGTCTTGAGGTGCAGGCGCTCGAGAATATGGGTGATGGTGATGTAGTTCATGTCGAAGGGCGGATCCTGGCGCATATGGATCACGTCCTGGGTCGACAGATCGACGCGACTGGCCTCACCGAGCTTGAAATGCTCGCCCTTGGGCTTGTCGAACACCGCGATCGGCGCCGCCAAAGCGGTCACCACATTGTCGCGCAGCGCTAGCGTATCGGGCGTGTAATGCAGCAGAGAATGCCCCCGCGCCTGCGCCTCGAGCATTATGGCGAAGGTAGAATCCCCAATGGGGTTGATACTGGCGACATAGTCCATCTGGACCGCGACCTTGAGCGTCATGAAGACCTCGTCTCGACTGGTCGGCGGATTACCGCCGAAGCGCTATAGGCGAAATGCTGCGCGTTGATGCCATGACAGGAGGGCGCTGTCGATTGCTGCTGTCACAAAGAAGATGCATCATGGCCGCGCTAATCTTGATGCGGAGGCATGATGAAGATTGCAGCATTCAATGTGGAGAATCTATTCGACTGGCCCAAGGCCTTCAATCCGGACGACACGGCCAAGGGCGCGGCGCTCACCGAGGCACCGAGCGAACTCAATACGCTGATCAATCACGAGACCTATGACGACACCGTCAAGGCGCGCATGCTGGAGCTGATCAAGCAGCTCAAATTGACCCAGTCCGTGCCACCTTATGCGATCTTTCGCAAGATCCGCAGGCGGTTCTGGAAACAGCCGTGTTTCCCGAACTGGAAAGCCGATCCATGCGGCCAGCGATCACCACCTGATCTGAGCGGTGATTACCGATTAGACATCGAAGGCGTTGGCCAGATGGAGCGGCTAGCGCCCGGGGCGGATGAGGATCACGTCAAAGCGCATGGCGCTGTCGGCTTTGTCTGGATGGCAGGCCAGCCAATATTGGTCCGCCCGAACGATGCGCGCCCGGTTGACCGCCTACAGCGCATCGGCCTGGCTGGCCGAAGCGGCGCGCGTCTTACCTTGACAAAGACGATGGTGCCGAAACGAGCGGCGATCAGGTCGATCTCGCCGACCGGAGTCTTAGTACTCCGAACGATGATGGCGTAGAATTTGAGCCGCAGAAGCCAGGCGGCCAGTATCTCGCCGCGCTGACCACCGCGATGGGCAGCAATCCGCGCTTACTTTTCGGCCTTGGGGGCGAGGGCGGCATCATAGACCTCCTTGCGCTTGCGCTTGTATTGGGCGGCGACGGCGTCGACCGCCGCGCGCAGCGGCTGATCGGCCATGGCCGCCAACAGCGCCGCCTGCCAGTCGGCCGTGTTGGGGGCGGCAGGAGCGGCGGCGCCAGCCACGACGATGACGGCCTCGCCCTTGGTTTCGGTATCGGCAAAAGCTTCTACCAATTCGACCAACGTGCCGCGATGCACGCGTTCGAAGCGCTTGGTCAGTTCGAGCGCCACGGCGGCCTGGCGGTCGCCAAAGATATCGGCCATGGCGGCCAGACTATCGTCAAGCCGGCGCGGGCTTTCATAGAACACCATGGTTTCACGTGAATCGCTGAGCAGTTTGAGCGCATTGATCCGCGTCCTAGCCTTGGACGGCAGAAAGCCGTGAAAGGCGAAGGCGTCGGTCGGCAGACCGGCCACCACTAGTGCCGAGAGCAGCGCCGAAGCGCCGGGGATGGCGAAGACCGGCAGCGCGGCTTCAGCCATGGCGCGAATCAGCGGAAAGCCGGGATCGGAGAGCAGGGGTGTGCCAGCGTCAGAAATCAGCGCAAAGCAGCCGCCGGCTGCAATGCGGCTAACGATATCGTCGGCCTTGGCACGCTCATTGTGCTCATGCATGGCGATCCGACGGGTCTTGATGCCATAGTGATCGAGCAGGCGAGCGGACATACGGGTATCTTCGCACAATACGGCGTCGACTGCCGCCAGGGTTTCAAGCGCTCTTATGGTAATGTCGCGCAGATTGCCGATCGGCGTGGCCACAACATAGAGGCCGGAGGCCAGCTGTGGCGCGGCAAAGGTCTGGCCCGCGATAAAGTAGCCCGGAGATGCTTCAGCCATGTGCGCGAAGTTCCTACCAAAAAGCCATATTGAGATTTGGTTAAGCAATTGCCGCCAGTGTGCTAACATACTGCTAGCAATTTGCGACCAAGGGCGCCGTTAGATCCAATGGCAGGCCCTAGCATAGCACAGGTATTGGGGGCCGTCGACCTGCTGCTGGCGGCGTGTTCGCCGATCCATATTGCCTCGTGTACCATTGATTTCGGCTTTGGCACCCCGAGCCAGCCGATCATGCCCCTTGGCGTGGTATAACTAAGGCCAAGGGGCATGATCTTTTGTTCCACCCAAGGTCCACGTCCTGGACCCCAGGACAGACGGGACTATCTCCTCAAGTCCTTGGCTCGCTGGTGCGCTCTGCTGCATTGCATAGAGCGCCATCAGGGCAAACGCTGCCAGACCCAAGCCAGCACCGTCACCGGGGCCAAGAACATTACCCAAAGGGTTGGGGTTGATGATGGGGTTGAGCGGCTTGCGGATCCTATCGAGAGGATCAAAACCAGGATCGATCAGGGTGACGAGACTACCCAAAAATGCCACGTGTTATCAAGCCTGAATGACCCTGGGACCCCGCACCATGCCAACTGGAACAGCGGCCAACGATTACCCCTTCAGATAGACGGACTGCACGCCAGCACTGGTATCGACGCGCATCGTTGGCCCGTCGTCAGCGACGACCTGCCACGAGACCAAGGGCTGGCAAAGCGGAACTCGATCCGGGTGCCGTTGTGGTCTCTGATCACGCTGCGCGCTAGGCTGATTCAGGCCGAGTCAGGGTTTCAATGTCGTCCCACGGCGCGACGCCGGTCGCAGCTGTCTAGTAGCTATGGCGCAGACGCAAAAGCGAGTGGCCTTGCGGGACGGCGCCGTTGCACCCGAAGGGCCGATGGCCCTGCTCTCGGCAGATTGCGGCGCGTCATCGCTCAGGCGTCCAAAGCATAGATAGGTTGCAAAGGCCCGGCGTCGGGCCAGGCCTAGAAGTAGCTGTTTGTCGTTAGAATTCCCTACTCTCTGTCCCATGCTCGCCCAAGATCTATTCAGGGGCAAGGATCTCATGGGCGTAAGCGGCGGCGATTAGCGGCAGAAAAACTACTCCGCCAAGCCTTGCTTCTCCATCAAGCCGTCAAGCGCGACCTGTGGCCTAGCGCCGATATGGCTGATCGCTTCGTGGGCCGAAAGGCAGCCGGTCTTGAGGGCGGATTCAAAGCTCTGGTTGCGCGCCAGGCCGAGCAGGAAGCCGGAGGCGAACAAATCGCCGGCGCCAGTGGCGTCGACCACCTTGTCGATGGGAAAGGCCGGGACCGAGGTGACTTCGCCATTATGGATAGCCATGGCGCCGTCGACACCCATGGTGATGGCGGCCACTTCGGCGTCCTTGGCGATTTCGCGCACCGCTTCGCCCAGATCATCGGTCTGATAGAGCGATTTCAGCTCGTGCACATTGGCAAAGACATAGTCGATGGTCTTGGAACGAATTAGGTCGAGGAATTCGGCACGGAAGCGATCGACGCAGAACGGATCGCTCAGGGTCAACGCAGCGGCGCGCTCGTGCTTGTGCGCGTAATGGGCCGCTAGCACGAAAGCCTTCTTGGCCTCCACGGGGTCCCACAAAAAGCCTTCCATGAAGGTGATGGCGGCGCTACCGATTTCGTCGGGGCGGATATCGGCCTCGGTCAATTGGTAACAGGCGCCGAGATAGGTGTTCATGGTGCGCTCGCCATCGTCGCTCAAAAAGATCATCGAGCGAGCGGTCAGAGCGCCATTCTTGAGGCGGCTGGTATTGTAATAGACGCCGATATCGTTGAGATCAGCCTCGAACACATCACCGAGAAGATCATCGGCAACCTTGCCGACAAAGGCGGCTCGACCGCCAAGCGAGGCGACGCCCGCAGCGGTATTGGCGGCGCTGCCGCCGGAAATCTGTTGCCGGGTGGCAGGCATCTTGGCGTAGAGGTCTTCAGCCCGATCGGTATCGATCAGATGCATGATGCCCTCTTTCATGCCTTCACGCTCGATGAAGCCAGCTTCCACCGGGGCGATGATATCGACGATAGCATTGCCGATGGTGAGAACGTCGAAGCGCGTCTGGGTCATGAACGGTTCCGGATTGAGAAAGCCGTCTGCCAGTTTAAAGCAAGGTTTAGCCGGGCGCAACGCCCAGCCGATCAGTGCTGGTCGCTGATCTGGCTGATCAGCGCGTCGATATCCTCGCCAGGCTGCAGGGCAATCTGGCCATCGAGCAACAGCATTACCAGGCCATGCACCCGAGTCCAGGCGGACAGCGCCGCTATCCGCCCAGTGGCCGTGTCACCGCCATTGACCTGGCGCAGCGTGCCAAAGGCCGCATCGGCAGCCCTGCGCAGACCAGGGCGATTATCGCGCTTGAGCTCGGATGAAAACATCAGCCGGAACAGGGCCGCATTGTCGAGCGCGAACCGGACATAGGCTCGGCTCATGGCTGAGAGCCTGTCGACCGGCCCGCTGGCCGCCAATTCGTTCATGGCGGTGGTAAAGCGCTGAAAGCCGGTCACGGCCAGCGCTTCAAGCAGCGCGGCGCGGCTATTAAAATGCCGATAGGGCGCGGCGGGCGACACGCCTACCGCCCGCGCTAAATCACGCAGACCCAGGCCCGCCGCGCCATCGCGCGCCAGAATAATCAACGCCGCCTCAAGCAGGACATTGCGCAAATCGCCATGATGATAGGGCGCATTGAGCAATGCTAACATTGCTTACTTGCTCACTCAATATACGTGATCAATGATAACATAGGGCGACAGAGACACGCAAATGGATATCGATCTGATTGTTACGGTGGTCCATCATCTGGCAGTGTTTACCGTGGTGGGCATTGTGGCCGCCGAGTTCGCGCTGCTGCGCCCTGGCCTGTCTGCCGCGCCATTGCTGCGGCTGGCTAAAATCGACCAGGCCTATGGCGAGGCGGCCAGACTAGTGGTCCTGGCTGGTGTAGCGCGGGTAATGTTTGGCCGGACCGAGGCGACCTATTATCTGACCAACCCTATCTTCTGAGGCAAGATAGGGCTGTTCGTGCTGATCGGGCTGCTGTCGATCCAGCCGACACAGTCGCTGCTGAAATGGCGTCGCGCGCTCAAGGAAGATGTCGGCTTCGTGGTGCCGGACGATCAGATCGCGCGCAGCCGCCGCTTTATCCATATGCAGATCATCGGCCTGGCGCTGATCCCGGCGCTGGCCGCCGCCACGGCACGCGGCTATGGTTCTTGAGCGCAAAGCCTGATCCGAACTCTAGCCCTGATGGCTGCTGGCCGGCACGCTGGGCTGCGGCGTCTTGAGGGTAAAGCGGCACCATTGGGCAATGGGGCAACGCCAGCATTCGGGTTTGCGCGCCTTGCAGATATAGCGGCCATGCAGGATCAGCCAGTGATGAGCGTGCAGCATATAGGGGGCGGGAATGACATTGAGCAGGATCTGCTCCACCGCCAGCGGCGTCTTGGCTAATGCCAGCCCGGTGCGGTTGGAAACCCGGAATAGATGGGTGTCCACGGCGATGGCGGGCTGCTTAAAAAAGATATTGAGCACCACATTGGCCGTCTTGCGACCGACGCCGGGCAGGGCCTCGAGCGCTTCACGGGTCTGCGGCACTTCGCCGCCATGGCGATCGAGCAATTGCTGGCTGAGCAAATAGACGTTCTTGGCTTTGGTGCGAAACAAGCCGATAGTGCGGATATGTTCCTCGATCTGGTCTTGCCCCAAGGCCACCATGGCCGCTGGCGTGGGGGCCAATTGAAACAATAACTTGGTCGCCTTGTTAACGCCAATATCGGTCGCCTGGGCTGAGAGCACTACTGCCACCAGCAGGGTAAAGGCGCTGGAATAATCCAGCTCACTCTTGGGCTCTGGCTCGCTTTGCTGAAAACGGGAAAAGATGGCTTCGACGTCAGCCATACGCAGGCTTTTCACTTTTTTGCTGACAGCCACTCTCTTTCCCCCCCTGATTGTAGGCCTATAGTTAGCCGCGAAGAGATCGCGATGCCAGTGCAAGCAAACACAACCACACCGCTGTTCAACGCCATATTGACCCCAATCGCTTGCTGCACCGGCGTGGCGCCTGGGCCCAGGCTGACCGTGCTGCTGTTTGCTGCGCCGGGCCTGCTATTTTTGTCCCTGGGGGCATTTCCAGTCAGCGTGCTGATGGGATTGACGGCTCTGGCCATCGTGGCCGGCATGGTTTGTCGGCCTACGGCGGGGTAAGCGCCGCGAGCGAATCACCGTGTGGGAAAGCAGATCGAATGGCAGGTCACCGATACGGCCGGCCAAACCACTTTGTGCCGCTTTGATCCGGGCAGCGTGCGACTGGTGCTGACCCGCGACGACCACGAAAAGACCATCGCCATCCGCCTGAACGCGAGCTGGGATGGGTTTGAGCTGGGATCGTTTCTGAGCAGCGAAGACAAGTCGAGCTTCGCCAAGGCGCCGGGCATGACCGAGCGACAATTGACCGATCTGTTCCGCCGCTGGTGCGGTCTCATCCCCAAAAGCTTTGCTCAGGCGGTGGCGCTTGATCATGCCAAGAGCCTGTTGCGGGCCCGCCAGAGCGCGCTCGACACCACATATGAGCTGAGCCTGAGTTCAACCTCGCGGCTTCATGATCTGTTTGTGGCCTATGAGGCGATGCCGCCGGGCGTTTTCCGGGCGGGCAGGGAGGGGCTCAACATATTCTGGGGCACCATCGCCCTTCGGTACCGCCGCGGTCACCGCGACCGCATACGGCATGAGCGGACTGGGCTTCGCCGATCTGGCCAATCGCTGGCCCAATGCGCGGTTCACCCGCGACGATGCCCGCATCGCCCCAATAGTGTCGCAGGCCTTTGATTCGAACCGCTGGTCACCCGAGCATCCGGTGCGGGTGGTGCTAACTCGATCCGACACAAGTGGTCAGAGGCCCTCGGATCTAGTCCGAGGGCAGCGCCGTGCGTGGGGGGCTTCCGCAGTGCCGCCATAGCTTGGCCGTCAAGTCTAGAGCTCGACGCGCCGCTCGAGTTTGCCGTCGCTGCCGATCTCATAAAAGGTCGGCTCGCCGGTGCCGATTTCGCGAGCCAGGATTTCGTCGGGAGTCAGGCCCTCAATGGCCATCACCAGGGCGCGCAGCGAATTGCCATGCGCGGCCACCAGAATGGCCTTGCCGGCCTTGAGCTGGGGCAGGATTTCGGCGTCATAATAGGGCAGAGTACGTGCAGCGGTGTCCTTGAGGCTCTCGCCACCGGGCGGGGGCACATCAAAGCTGCGGCGCCAGATATGGACCTGTTCCTCGCCCCATTTTTCGCGGGCGTCGTCCTTGTTCAAACCCGACAGATCGCCATAGTCGCGCTCATTGAGCGCGGTATTGCGCGTGATGGTCAGGTTAAATATGCCCATCTCCTCGAGCATCAGATCGAGCGTGTGCTGGGCTCGGCGCAGCGCCGAGGTGTAATAGAGGTCCGGCACGATGCCGGCGGCCTTGAGCGTCTGACCGGTGGCGCAGGCCTCGCCAATACCCTTTTCGGTCAAATCCGGATTGCGCCAGCCGGTAAAGAGGTTTTTCAGGTTCCACTCGCTCTGTCCGTGGCGGACAAGGATCAGGGTTCCGGTCATCAATTGTCTCCGAGATTAAACTGAGAGCCGACACCCATGGCGGCGGCAATAAGGGAAAAGTCCGCAATATCGACCTTAAACAGCAACTTGCGGAAATACATGCTCCAATGCGTGCGTTCGGTGACAAAGCCGAACTGGTCTAACAGGGGATAGATGTCAGCTTCCTGAGTCGCCTGATAGTATGTGGCGCGGAACCAGCCCGTCACATCGACCGTCATCTGCCTTTGCATCGGCTTACCATTGGCGATCTGGCCGATGGGGACAAAACGGCGGACCGCTTTCTTGCCCCCGAACGTTTGTCTGGGTGCATAATAGACAAACCAGTCACCCGGTTGCAGCCGTAGTACGGCGCTATGACTGCCATGAGCGACCATCACAAAGCCATTGGTCTGCTCCACCATGACATGGGCGCGGGCGGCAAGGCCGATCCAGTAGCGTGCCGATGCCATGTCCTAGAGCCCCAACACGTCGATCATGGAATAGAGCCCGGGCGCCTGACCGGCTGCCCACAGGGCAGCGCGGGCAGCGCCATTGGCAAAGATAGAGCGGTCTTCGGCGCGATGGTTGAGTTCGAGCCGTTCGCCCGAACCGGCGAGGATCACCGAATGGTCGCCGACTACGGTGCCGCCGCGCAGGGTGGCAAAGCCAATGCTGCCGGCTTCACGCTGACCGATATGGCCATCGCGGACACGAACCGAATGGCTCTTGAGGGAAATTTCCCGACCCCTGGCGGCGGCCTCGCCGAGCAGCAAAGCGGTGCCCGAGGGGGCATCGACCTTGCGGTTGTGATGCATTTCGAGAATTTCGATATCGTAATCGGGCAGCGCGGCGGCAGCCTTTTCGACCAGATTGGCCAGCACCACCATGCCCATGGAAAAATTGCCCGATTTGACGATGCGGGCACCGGAGCGAGCCGAATGGGCGATCGCGGCGTCATCGGCCTCCGAACAGCCAGTCGTGCCGATGATATGAGCCAGGCCCAAGGCGGCGGCCTTGCCAGCCAGGGCCACGCTGGCCTGCGGCGCGGTAAAATCGATCACCACATCAGCGCCGATCAAGGCGGCGTCGATATCGTCGGTAATGGCAAGGCCCAGGGCGGCAATGCCGGCGAACAGACCCGCATCCTGGCCAATCGCGGCGGTGTCGGAGCGGTCAATTGCGGCATGCAGGGTCATACCAGCCGAATGGGCGACGGCGCCGTGCAGGCTCAGGCTAGAACGAGCGGCAACGGCGCGAATATTAGCAGCGCCCATACGGCCGCCTGCGCCCGCGACTACGACCTTGAGTTCCACCATAATTCCTCTCCCGCTTCGAATTGGGCTTTTAGCAGCGCCGCGACAAAACGCCAACACCATGCCCTATTACGGCCAACATAGTAGGGTTGAGCTCAAGACAGAACCAAGGACGCTGATTTGACCATCACCAACGCGCTGGCTGGTATCGCGGTGGACGATATCACCGAGGTGCTCAACTACTGTGAATCCCTGTTTAGCCGCCCGCCCGATGACCGATATTGCCGAATGGAAGCCGCCTGGCGACGACTGGGTGCAGATCCTGGCCGATAGCGACCGCACCGAGGCGGCGACGCTGACGCTGATCGTCAGTGACCTGAACGAAGAGTTGAGGCGGCTGAGCCTGCAGGGGCTGACACCAGTTGCCAAATCGATGGGCGATTTCTTCAAGACCGCCAAATTCCGCGACCCGGACGGCAACCAGATCATCTTCAGCCAGCCCCAGAACAGGATCTACTGAGCCCGAGTTGCCCAGATCACACCCGCCGCAGCTGCACGCCCTCGATATGGTGGGTCTTGCCCTTTTTCAGAATCAAATCGGCCCGGCCGCGGGTGGGCAGCACATTGTCGAATAGATTGGGCAGGTTGATGGTGCGCCAGACCATGCGCCCGAACTCGCCAGCCTCTTCGGCGCTCATCTCGGCAAAGCGGCGGAAGAACGAACTGGGATCCTTGAAGGCGGTGTCGCGCAGTCGGAAGAAGCGCTCCATGAACCAGGTCTCCAGATCGTCGACTTCGGCATCGATATAGATCGAGAAGTCGATGAAGTCGGAAGCGAATAGGGTCGGGGCTCCGGTCTTGGGCAACTCGCCGGATTGCAGGATATTGAGGCCTTCCACGATCAGAATGTCGGGCTGGTCAATCACCACTTTGCTGCCCGGCACCACGTCATAGATCAGGTGCGAATAGACCGGGACACTGACCTCGCCCTTGCCCGATTTGATATCGGCGAGGAACTGCACGAAGCGCTGTCGATCATAGCTTTCAGGAAAGCCTTTGCGGGCCATGATGCCGCGTCGTTCTAGTTCGGCATTGGGATGGAGGAAGCCATCGGTGGTGACCAGATCCACCTTGGGGCTGGTTGGCCAGCGCTGCAGCAGCGCCTGCAGGATGCGCGCAGTGGTCGATTTACCCACAGCCACCGAGCCTGCAACACCGATGATGAAGGGCACTTTTTGATCAGGCGTCTCGAGGAAGCGGGTCGAGACATTGTGCAGGCCCTGAATAGCCTCGACATAGAATGAGAGCAGACGGGTCAGTGGCAGATAGATCTGCTCGGCCTCTTCCGGCGAGATCGGATCGCTCAGCGTGCGCAGCCGGGCAATGTCCTTACGGGTCAGCGTCATGGGTTCATTGGCACGCAAGGCGCTCCATTGCGCCTTGGTGAAATGGTGATAGGGCGCCAGAACCGGTTTGCGCTTGACCATTAATTGGTGTCCCGGCGGGCGGCTTTTTCGGCCAGGCACCGACTGAGCGGTGCGAACATCGAGCTCGGTCATCACATCGCTGAGCGGCACATTGGCAGCGCGTAGTACCACCAGCAGATGATAGAGCACATCGGCGCTTTCCTTGACCAGTTCGGGCCTGTTGCCAGTGACGGCGGCGATCGCCGCCTCGCTGGCTTCTTCACCCAGCTTTTGCGCGCATTGTTCAATGCCGCAACCGATCAGCCTGGCGGTGTAACTGTCATCTGCCGAAGCGGCAGCGCGAATGGCAAGGCGAGCGTCAAGGTCGTCCAGGGTCATGGCAGTCAAGGCTCCTCGTCCACGATGTCATTCCGGCGCAGACCGGGCGGTCCTGCCGCACGGCGGCGCCATGAGCCGCCAGATAGGCCTTGGCCTGAGGAATGGTGAAGGTGCCGAAATGAAAGATCGAGGCGGCCAGCACGGCGCTGGCGCGGGTCAGTTTGAGGTCAAAGCCCGATTTGGTGTCGTCGCGATCCATCGACGTGACTAGCAATTCGCCGGCGCTGCGCGCCACCATGCGACTGACAAATTCAACCGCGTCGAGCCCGGTCGGCTTGCGCTCGTCATGGGTGAAGATTTTCCATTCGTTGCGATTGTCGCCGACGATGGCTTCGCTCAACCGCTTCTTAGCATCGACTGAGACCACGATGCACTGATTGCCGCACTTGTCGGCAGCCAGGGCGATGAAATCGGGATCGTTCACGGCGGCCGAATTGATCCCCACCTTGTCGGCGCCCACGAGCAGCAGCTTGCGAATGTCCTCAATGGTGCGCACGCCGCCAACTGTCAGCGGCATGAAGCAGTGTTCAGCGGTGCGGGCGATGACATCCAGAATGATGTTGCGGCCCTCATGGCTGGCGGTGATGTCGAGAAAGGTCAGCTCGTCGGCGCCGGCGGCATCATAGGCCATGATAGCCTCAACCGGATCTCCGGCATCGCGCAGATCGACAAAGTTGACGCCCTTAACGTCACGGCTGTCCATGACATCGAGGCAGAGAATAAGACCGGCCTTCGGACTCATTGACGCATTTCCTTCCGCTTGGCTAGCCAGCGCATTAGCACGGCATAGGCCGCAAAGAGCATCGAGAACAGCCACATGAACAAGGCGAACATGGCCAAGAGCAACTGCCAGCTGGGCAGCCAGTTGATAGCAGCTGCATAGCCCGCCGCCAGAATGGGTATCAGCGCCAGCAGATTCCACAGGAAGTTGACCCGCGCGATTAGCACGCGACGGGGGTTTTGGGGCAGCTGGATCATGGCTGGTTCCGCTGCGCACGGCGCCAGACCATGCGCTGAACGATCAGCATGATGAGCCAGACCAGGAAGGCGCTGCCACCCAATGGTAGGCTCACTAGCATCAGCCAGCCCATGATCCCGGTGGTGTAGAGCAGCTCGCCCCAATCGTGATCCTGACCATGCAGGGATGAATACTGCCCTCATCGACGTGATAGTCATTGGCCATGACCCACCAGGGCGATGAACAAGACCGAGAACAGCGGCAGCAGGGTCAATAGCAGAACACGACCCAGATGCTCGCATAAATCCGCCATGGGAAGCGCCGTTGCGGAGTGCTGGCCAAAGGCTAGCTCATGCAGCGGCCCTGACCTCGAGACGAGGAATGAATTTAGTCTTGAGAGTCATGGCGCTTTCTTAGAGCTTTTCCGTTAGTTATTCTCACATCATGGAAATAGAAACGTGATATAGCGACTACATTTTCTACCCCGATGAGAATGGGGATCACTCACATCAATCGATCCCAAATATCCGCTTTTTATCCTGTCATTGCGCGCATTCAAGAAGAGCACTTATTGCCGCAGCATCGTTCCGCTGTTTCAAGCCGTCAAGTTCAAGTATTTTGGTCACGATGCAGTCGTGCTGCACGAGCCTGAGATCCGCAGGTAGGCCGATGAATTTAAGGTCTTGGTGGTCGAGGCGCTGCGCATTGCTTTTCTGGACGATCTCGCCCACGCGATAGCCGATAGCGACGATCATGGCTACCGTGATCTCGAAAGCTGAGCTTGTTTTCGATCTTTTTCCTGAGAATCCCTATGTGATCGCGCTCAAACTGTGCCTTGAGCAGGCTTATCGTTTTCTGGTCGGCCACGGTCAGGCTGATCGCAAAACCTACTTCATCAGCCTGAAAAATTCGCGGAACAATTCGGTGTCCATCTCGCCGGCCTTGTCGCGCAAAAATTCGGCCCAGAACACCAGGAAGGGGCGGCCCAACACGTCAAGCGCGGCGCGGGTCAGCGTCCCATCCATCGGCAAATCGGCCGAGACGTAGCGGACGACACCCTTCTTGTCGTCCAGCGACTGGCTGATGGCTCGGCCCAGAGCAACGCTGACATCTTCCATCGTATGGTGAAAAGCGATGTGCAGATCGCCGGTGTAGGTCACATCCATATCGATCAGCGCGTGGCAGCTGAGCTGGTCGAGTATGTGATCGAAAAGCCGATGCCGGTCGCCATGGAATGCGCACCGGTATCGTCGAGGTTGATAGGGACCTTGATCTTGGTCTCGTTGGTCTTGCGGGCAATGGTGGCGGTACCCATGGGCAGGATCTTTCACGAGGGGCGGCGCTATCCTAGCGCAAAGCCAAAGCCATAAAGATTGCGTTGCGCCCGCATCATCGTCGGTGCCGGCACGAAAGCGGCGCAGCTATCCCCGGGCCCACCACTTGCGTCATAATGGGGCCATCAGCCGGGCATAATCGAGAGTTGCAACGATCAACTGCACGGCCACTA
>JALBVE010000031.1 GCA_025050575.1 Candidatus Devosia symbiotica | reverse complement strand
CGTCTTAGCGAGAAGGCCGACAGTCTTGGAAATGTCACCAATCGGGCGGTTCGGAAAAAATCGACCCACTCAGGAATATTTTTTTACCATTCTCGATCGGCCCTCAAGGCAATTCTGCGTTGAGTCACAGCGCCTTGGTTTGGAGGACTGGGACCAAGGGTCGGTACCCAAAAATACAAGCTCAGAGTCAAGCCCTTATTTTACAGATTCCACGGTTGCGAGCCCAAACCCCTCCCTCTAAAGTAGCCTTGTCAGCTTGAGAGAAGGCGCCGTCAACGAGCGTCGGAGCGAGCTGTCGGGATCATATTTCGGGGCATTGTTTTTGACAGAACTCGGCAATTGCTGAGATGGTTTCGGATGGCGAAAATTGTGTTGGCGCCCCTGTGGATGCCGGCTTCATCGGGATCAGTGAGTTATTATTAAGACCGTAGGCCGTCTTCGGCCGGGTTCATGACAGTCGAGTAGACGAAACCCCGCTGGGTCACTTCAGCGGACAGGAATAATACGTCCGCATAAGCGGGGGCAGGGGCGAAGCCTTGGCTGTGTGGGCAACATAGATCAGCCATGGTTCAGGCAGGCACCGACGGGCCTTTGTGGACCAGTCGGACGATTAATATGGGGCTTACTAAATGATGCGACAGGCTACCGCTGGCAGGGATGATTGGCCTCAGTCCAAAAACCCAACGACAAGCACAATCAACAAAGGCGACAAACCTGTCATGACCACTTCCGAATCCAGTCCATCCCAACCCGAGCTCTGGACCCGGGTGCGGGCACGGATCAAGACCGCGGTGGGCGTGGATGTCTTCACCTCCTGGTTTGCCAGCCTTGAGCTTGAAGAAATCGTTGATGACGTGGTCCATCTCTCGGCGCCCACGCGCTTTCTGTGTTCCTGGGTCCAGTCCAACTATGCAGAGCGCATTCTGGAAGCCTTTAGGCAGGACATTGCCGAGATCGACCGCCTCCAGGTGACATTGCGGGTCAATGGTCAGGCTCGTCCCCGTTTCGCGCCAGCCTCTGCCGAGCCTGCGGCCTGCGATGCGCCGGGCCTGCAGATTGCAACCGTATTGGCCCCCGTTTCATCTGTGGCGCGCTTCCCTCGCGATACGGCCACTGCCAAAGGCGACGCGCTGTCCGGCAGCGCCATTGATCCACGTATGACCTTTGACAGTTTCGTGCCAGGCGAGGCCAATGAAATGGCCTTTGGCGTCGCTAAGCAGATTGCCAATGCGGCGGCCAACAACACCGTGACCTTCAATCCGGTCTACATCCATTCCACCGTCGGACTGGGCAAATCCCACTTGCTCAACGCCATTGCGCATGCCGTGCAGCAGGCCGACAGTACCAAGAACATTGTCTATCTGACCGCCGACCACTTCATGTATCATTTCATCACTGCCGTGCAGCGCCAGTCTGCACTCGGCTTCAAGGAATGGTTGCGCCGCGTCGATCTGCTGCTGATCGATGATATGCAGTTCCTGCAGGGCAAGTCGGCCACCGAGTTTGGGCATACGCTGGGCACGCTGCTCACCGGCGCCAAGCAAGTGGTTGTGGCTGGCGACACGCCGCCTCGCGATCTCGAAATGCTCGATGAGCGCGTGCGGTCCCGTCTGTCGGGCGGTCTTGTTGTGCCGATCTCTGGCTTTGATCTCGAATTGCGCCGCGCCATCGTGCAGCGCCGCGCCGATCAGTCGACCGCCCGCTACGGCATGCACTTCCCTACACCGGTCATTGATTACATCGCCCGCGCCGTCATCAGCCATGGCCGCGATCTTGATGGTGCCGTCAACCGCCTGGTCGCAGCCAATCAGCTGACCGGCGAACTGATCACGGTGCCGCTGGCCGAAAAGACCCTGGGCGATCTGATCCGCAACCGCGAGGCCCGCCGGGTCCGCATCGAGGATATTCTGCGTATCGTCTCGCGCCACTATAAGGTGCCGCGCAATGAACTGCTCTCGGCCCGCCGCTCGCGGGATGTAGTGCGCCCACGCCAGATCGCCATGTTCCTGGCCAAGGTCCTGACCTCGCGCTCGCTGCCCGAAATCGGCCGACGCTTCGGTGGCCGCGATCACACCACCGTTCTACATTCGGTGCGCAAGGTCGAAGCTATGATCAAGGATGATGTCGAACTGGGCCAGGAGATCGAATTGCTCAAGCGCATGCTCGAAGAATAGCTGGCATAGCGAAAAAGGCGGACTTGGTGCTCGCCGTTTTTCTGTCCGGCTTAGGCCTTGGGGATCATCGGCAAATCCCGCGCCATGAAATCGGCAAAGGCCTGCTTGTAATCCGGATGCTAGCGCGACAGGATCGGGCGGTTCTCGATGATATGCATGGCGTTCCAGAAGATGCGCTTGTAGTCGATTGCATTGGGCATCTCTTCATCGGGGCACAGGATGAAAAAGTGGTCCGCCGCGATGGCACTTTCCATATAGTCAACCACCTGTTCCGGCATCCAGGCGCCGGGACGATATTCGGCATCTCCCGTGGTGGTCCAGCCCGGAATCAGCAGATGAGCACTGATCTGGCAGCCATCGTGCTCGCACAGATTTCGCGCCAGATTCTGGCTATAGGCATTCACCGCCGCCTTGGAGGTGTTGTAGGTCGGATTGTCCGGCGGATTGGTCAGCCCCTGCTTGGAGCCGGTATTGACGATCGTCGCTCGGCCCCCAGCTGCCAGCATGCCGGGCAGAAACGCCTGTACGCCATTAACCACGCCCATCACAAAGACGGGCTGCCAATTCGCATTTGCTGTCCAGCATGCCGCCCGGTCTACCCGCAACAAAGGGTGCCGCATTGTTCATCAGCAGGGTTGGGCTGCCCAGCCGCTGCGCGACCATCGCCTCAAGGCCGGTCATGGCCGCGGCATCGCTGACATCGACCTCTTCGGCCAGCACATTGTCGGCGTCCACGATAGCCTCCAGCCCTGCTCCGACTGTTCCGATGATCACGACAACGCTTCCGGCAGCAAAAATCTTGGTCATCAGGCTCTCCTCTTGTTTTTCGGTGCCAGGTCTAGCCAGATTTGCTCGCCGAAGCAGCGCGCGCCGATGCGCCCAATAGCTGGTGGCAAAGTTCTTACTGCCCTTGCGTTTTGGTCACCAAATTGTAAATGTCCTGAGCCCGGCTTGCCGGGTGTTTTCTGCTGCATTTGTGCAGCCGCATAGTGCCAGGGATATTGCTGCATGAAAGTCACGCTCGAACGCAATCATCTGCTCAAGTCACTGAGCCATGTGCATCGGGTTGTGGAGCGCCGCAACACCTACCCCATCCTGGCCAATGTGCTGTTCAAGGCCAGCGATGATAAGGTCGAGCTACGCGCCACCGATCTGGATATCGAGGTCACTGAAGCGGTGCCAGCCATGGTCGCCACTGTAGGCGTCACCACGGTCCCTGCGCACACGCTCTATGAAATCGTCCGCAAGCTCAGCGACGGCGCCGAAGTGTGGCTGGAAACCGACGGCGGCGAGAATATGGTTCTCACCTCAGGTCGCTCGCGCTTCAATCTGGCCTGCCTGTCGCCCGACAGCTTCCCTGATCTCAAATCAGGCGCTTTTAGCCATGAATTCTCCATGCCCGTCACCGCTTTGAGCGAGCTGATCGAGCGCACCCAATTCGCCATCTCCAATGAAGAGACCCGCTACTACCTCAACGGCATCTATTTCCACACTGTCGATATCACCGGCACAGGCACCGCGCTGCGCGCAGTGGCCACCGATGGTCACCGCATGGCGCGTGCCGAAATTGATGCGCCCGAAGGCGCCAAGGGCATGCCCGGCATCATCGTGCCCAAAAAGACCGTCGGCGAGGTCCAGAAGCTGCTCGATGGCGCCGAAGGCGATGTGTTGGTGGAAGTCTCCGACACCAAGATTCGCTTCACCGTGGAGTCTGTCGTGCTGCTCAGCAAACTCATCGAGGGTACCTTCCCTGATTATGACCGGGTGACGCCCAAGAATAATGACAAGCAGATGAATGTCGATCGCGCCAGCTTTGCCACGGCTGTTGATCGAGTTTCCACCATTGCCTCCGAACGCGGCGGCAAGGCTGTCAAGCTGCAGACCAAGGATGGTCTGCTTGAGCTATCGGTGACCAATCCCGATCACGGCACGGCCAGCGAGGAGCTCGCGGTGGAGTTTGACACTGACGGTTTCGAGATTGGTTTCAACGCCCGCTATCTGCTCGACATTATCAGCCAGATCCGCTCCGATAGCGCCATCTTTATGTTCAACGATGCCGGCTCGCCCACCCTGGTCAAGGATGAGGGTGAAACCAGCGCGCTCTACGTGCTGATGCCGATGCGGGTGTGAGGCTAGCGCCACGATCCGTTATCTCTCCCGCCTGCGCCTCACCGCCTTCCGCAATTATGCCGCGGCGGCGCTAGATCTTGATTCCCGTCAAGTCGTGCTGACCGGTCCCAATGGCGCTGGGAAGACCAATCTGCTCGAGGCGGTGTCACTGCTCTCTCCCGGGCGAGGCCTGCGCCGCGCCGCCTTTGAGACCGTCCAGGCTCAGGGTTCCGACCTGGGCTGGGCGGTGGCTGCCACAGTGCAAACCGATGATGGCCCGGCCGATATCGGCACAGGCGCCGCGCCTGATGGTGGGCGGCGGGTACGCATCAATGGCACCAATGCCCGTTCTGTCGAGGCCATGAGTGACTATCTGCGCGTGCTCTGGCTTATTCCGGCCATGGATGGCCTGTTCTCCGGACCGGCCAGTGATCGCCGACGTTTTCTCGACCGCCTGGTCACTACGCTGATTCCCAGCCATTCAGCTGCCGTCAACGACTATGAAAAGGCTATGCGGCAGCGCAACCGGCTGCTCGAGGGTAATGGCGACACCGCCTGGCTCGGCGCCATTGAGGCGCAGATGGCCGAACTGGGCGCGTCCATCCATCTCGCCCGCACCGATAGCCTGAGCCATTTGCAGGCATTGATTGGCCAGAGCCTGGATGACAGCAGTTTTCCCGCCGCTCATCTGGCGTTGACGCCTCTGTTTGAGAATGCTGTTGAGCCCGCTGCCTCGGCGGCGCTGGAGACGGTGTTGACCCAGACCTGGTACCACAGTCGCGGCCGTGACCGGGCAGCCGGGCGCACCCTTGCCGGCCCGCATCGGGTCGATCTGAAGGTCACCTATGCGCAAAAATCTATCCCGGCGGCGCTAGGCTCCACCGGCGAACAGAAGGCGCTGCTGATCGGCCTAATCCTGGCCCATGCACGGCTAGTCAAATTGCGCACCGCCATCCCCCCGTTTCTGCTGCTCGACGAGATTGCCGCCCATCTCGATCCGGACCGCCGTCGGGCGCTGTTTGCCGCGCTGGACGGGCTGGGTACGCAGTGCTTCCTGACCGGCACAGACCGCGTGTTGTTTGAGGCGCTGGGCACCCGCGCCCAGACCATTATCGTGCGCGACGGACGGCTGCAGTGCGACTAGGATAAAACCCCTCTCATTTGCCCCGGAAATGGCCATTTTGCTTGGGGATATATCCCTATTCCGCTAGAATAAATTCACTCTGAAAACGACTGATTCGGATCCCATGACCGATAGCAAAATTCCTGTCCCCGAAGAATATGGTGCCGATAGCATCAAGGTGTTGCGGGGTCTCGATGCCGTGCGTAAGCGCCCCGGCATGTATATCGGGGATACCGATGATGGTTCCGGCCTGCACCACATGGTCTATGAGGTGGTCGACAACGCCATCGACGAAGCGCTGGCCGGTCATGCCGATCTGGTGACTGTCACGCTCAACGCCGATGGTTCGGTGACCGTGATCGATAACGGTCGCGGCATTCCCACCGATATCCACAAGGAAGAGGGCGTCTCGGCGGCCGAGGTCATCATGACCCAGTTGCACGCCGGTGGTAAGTTTGACCAGAACTCCTACAAGGTCTCCGGCGGTCTGCATGGAGTGGGCGTCTCGGTGGTTAACGCCCTCTCGGCCTGGCTGAAATTGTCTATTCGCCGCGACGGCAAGATCTTCGAGATGAGCTTCGCGCATGGCGACGCGGTGTCCCCGTTGGTGCAGGTGGGCACCTATGTGCCCAACAAGACCCCAGGCACCTATGAAGGCCGCAGCGGCAGCGCGATCACCTTCTTCCCGTCTGACCAGACCTTCACCATGGTCGAGTTTGTCTTTAAGACGCTTGAGCATCGCCTGCGTGAACTGGCTTTCCTGAATTCGGGCGTCCACATCCTGCTCAACGACAATCGGCATCCAGAGCCGATCAGTATCGACCTGTATTACGAGGGTGGCCTGGAAGCCTTCGTCAATTATCTCGATAAGGCCAAGGCCGCGGTGATCGAGCAGCCGATCACCATGATCAGCGAGAAAGACGGCATTACTGTCGAAGTCGCGCTGCAGTGGAATGACAGCTACCACGAGAACGTGCTGTGCTTCACCAACAACATCCCCCAGCGCGACGGCGGCACCCATCTGGCCGGCCTGCGTAGCGCGCTGACACGCCAGGTGATCAGCTATGCCGAGAGTTCGGGCATTGCCAAGCGCGAAAAGGTCTCGCTGACCGGCGATGACACCCGCGAAGGCCTGACCTGCGTGCTCTCGGTCAAAGTGCCCGATCCAAAGTTCTCTAGTCAGACCAAGGATAAGCTGGTCTCCTCCGAAGTCCGCCCGGTAGTGGAAAACATCATCAACGACAAGCTTGGCCAGTGGTTCGAAGAACACCCGATCGAAGCCAAGATCATCGTTGGCAAGATCGCCGAAGCTGCCGCTGCCCGCGAAGCGGCCCGAAAGGCGCGCGAACTGACCCGCCGCAAGGGAGCGCTGGAAATCTCCTCGCTGCCTGGCAAGCTGGCCGACTGCCAGGAACGCGATCCTGCCAAGTCAGAAATCTTCATCGTCGAGGGTGATTCGGCTGGCGGTTCCGCCAAGCAGGGCCGCGATCGCTCAAATCAGGCCGTGCTGCCGCTGCGCGGCAAGATCCTCAATGTCGAGCGTGCCCGCTTTGACCGCATGATCTCTTCCGACCAGGTCGGTACGCTGATCACTGCGCTGGGCACCGGCATTGGCCGCGAAGAATTCAATGTCGACAAGCTGCGCTACCACAAGGTCATCATCATGACCGATGCTGACGTGGACGGGGCCCATATCCGCACCCTGCTGTTGACCTTCTTTTATCGCCAGACGCCAGAATTACTCGAGCGCGGTCATATCTACATCGCTCAGCCACCGCTGTACAAAGCCATGCGCGGCAAGTCCGAGCAATATCTCAAGGACGAGCGGGCGCTCGAGGACTATCTGCTCGATTATGGCTTGGACGAAGCCGTGTTCAAGACCCAGCGCGGCACCGAACACGCCGGCGCCGATCTGATGAGCATTCTCCAGCAGGCCCGCGACATCGTCAAAGCCATCAATAATCTGAACGCCCGCTACAATCGCAGCCTGGTCGAACAGGCCGCGATTGTTGGCGGGCTCGATCCCAAAGACCTTAGCGATCCTGTCCGCATCGGCGAAACTATGGGGCGCGTCGCCAACCGGCTCGACCGCATTTCGGACGAGCTTGAACGCGGCTGGTTTGGTGTCATCACCGACGAAGAAGGCCTGGCGTTCTCGCGGACTGTGCGTGGCGTCGAGGAAACCCATCAGCTCGACAAGGCGCTGATGCAGAGTGCCGATGCGCGCAAGCTGCGCCAGCTGGCCGATCGGCTCGACGAAATTTATGGCGGCGTGCCGACTTTGACCCGCAAGGGCGAAATCGCGCAGATCTTTGGCCCGGCTAGCCTGTTTAAGACCGTTACCGATGCCGGCCGCCAGGGTGTTACGCTGCAGCGCTACAAGGGTCTGGGCGAAATGAATGCTTCCCAGCTCCGGGAGACCACGCTGGACCCTAATGCCCGCACCCTGCTTAAGGTCGAGGTGAACCAGACCGACGAGGCCGACCAGATCTTTACCGCCCTGATGGGTGATCTGGTGGAACCGCGCCGCGAATTCATCCAGGATAATGCGCTCAGTGTGTCTAATCTGGACATTTGATTTGGGGGTAGGGTGGTACCATTGATTATTGCCGCCGCCTAAACGCTGATTATCGTCGACATTGCCCAGAATGGGCGGCAAATCCGCGCTATGATGGTGGATGCCAAGGCCGTCGGTGTGCATCTGGTGCATTTTCCGGAGGCCGCGCTATCGGGTTATTGCAAGGCGCAAATCAACGATTGGAATGCGGTCAACTGGCCCACGATTCAACGTGAGATCGACAAGATCTGTGCACTGGCCCACGAACTCGATCTTTGGGTCGACTTGGGTTGCAATCACCGCTTGACGCCACCAAACTGGCCGCATAACAGTCTCTAATGTGATCTCTGCGGCAGGTGAAATCGTCACCCGCTACGACAAGCGTTACTGCTCGCGTTCCGAAATTATTGACTGGTATAGCCCTGGCACCCAAATGGTAGTGTTCGAGGTCAATGGCATCTGCTTCGGTTGCGCATTGTGCATTGAGCTACACTACGCTGCACGACCGCCGCCGCGACACGCTTGAACACTCAGCCGCGCCAGTTTATGGACCGGCCTGCGGCTTATGGCGCCTGATGACACACTTGTCGTCAAGCCACGCGTTACCCCAATTTCTTTCTCAACACCGGTCATGGCACGTTAGGCTGGACCATGGCCTGTGGCTCGGCGTGGGTTATGGCCGACCAGATCGGTGGCAATATGCCCGAAATCGACATCCATGATCTTGGTCTGGACCGCTACGCCTGAGGCGGCGATCTGTGACCGCTGTGCAATAGCGGCGCCACTACCACCGTCTGGTCCATAAACCAGCCACATTTAACCCAGAAAAACTCATCTGTGGTCGCGTGGTCTGCAGATGTCCTGTGGGTAGCGCATCGCGATTCGGTCAGGATTGACCTTTAACTAATCGCTAACCTCTTGTTTCCCATTGGCGCGGGACGGGATAGAAGCGGCCAAAGGTATTTCTTGTAGGTTCGATTGATGGATTTTCGCATTTCCGCCGATGACCGCGTTGGCGCCCAGCCCAAAAAGCCGAGCCAGCCAAAGGCCGGGAGCCATAGTAAGGGCGCGCGGATCGAACCCGTCATGGGTAAATCGGCGGGCATGTTTGCGATTGGCGAGCGCGGCCGCAGCGGTTCCGGCAAGGGCCCCACGGGCGGCGGCAAGCCGCCGCGGCGTGGAAAGGCATCAACACCACGCGGCAACAACTCCCGCAAATCGCGCTCCGGCGGCTTTTTGATGGGCCTGCTTTGGTGGGGCTTTGTAGCCTGCCTGTGGGGTGGTATCGCCGTGATCGGCGTCATCGTCTATTATGGCGCCCAGCTACCCTCATCCAACACCTGGGCCGTGCCGGATCGGCCGCCAAATATCCGCATTCTGGCCGCCGATGGCAGCCTGATCTCCAATCGCGGCCAGACCGGCGGCGAGGCGGTGACCTATCGCGAGCTGCCCTATTATGTACCGGCAGCCATCATTGCCAGCGAAGACCGCCGTTTCATGAGCCATTTCGGCGTCGATCCGATCGGCATGGCCTCGGTCGTGCTCGAAATGGTCAAGGCGCGTGGCGTTACCCGTGGTGCCTCCACTATCACCCAGCAGGTGGCCAAGAATCTGTTTCTGACGCCTGATCAGACGCTGGGCCGCAAGGTGCAGGAAGCCATTCTGGCGATCTGGCTGGAGCAAAACTATACTAAGGAAGAAATCCTCGAACTATATATGAATCGCGTCTATTTCGGGGCTGGTGCCACCGGTATCGAGGCGGCCGCGCAGACCTATTTCGGAGTCTCGGCACGCAATCTGTCACTGGGTCAAGCCGCTATGCTGGCCGGTATTCTGCCGGCACCGTCGGCCTATAATCCCAAAGCCAGCCCCGAAAAGGCAATTCAGCGCCAGCGCCTGTCGCTCAACGTCATGGCCGAAGAGGGGTACATTACCGCCGAAGAAGCCACCGCCGCCCAGATTGACCCCAATCAGAGCGTGCGTACCCGCGTCGCCGGGTCGGAATCTTATGTCGCCGACTGGGTCGAGAGCCTGATGACTGCCTATATCGGCGATATCAAGAGCGATGTGATCGTCCAGACCACCATCGACTACAAGATGCAAAAGGACGCTGAGTTCATCGTGCGCGAACAAGTCGCGGCCGAAGGCAGTAAGCGCGGATTCACCCAGGGTGCTCTTGTGGCCATGGATGTTGATGGCAAGGTGCGCGCTATGGTGGGCGGTGTTGATTATCAAAAGAGCCAGTATAACCGTGCTGTAACCGCCAAGCGCCAGCCCGGTTCGACCTTCAAGCCGTTTGTTTACATGGCCGCCATGGAGAAGGGCTATACGCCCGACACTTTGGCCGAGGACGCCCAGTTCGACTATAATGGCTGGAGCCCCCGTAATGCCTCAGGCAAATATGCCGGTACAGTGACCTTGCGTCAGGGTCTTGCCTATTCGATCAACGCCATTGCCGCGCGTCTGGCCATCGACGTCACCCCGCAAGCGGTGATCGATGTGGCAACCCGCATGGGCATTTCTTCCGAATTGATCGCGGTGCCGTCCATCGCGCTGGGCACCCAGGAAGTGAACCTGCTCGAGCTGACCAGCGCCTACGCGCCCTTCGCCAATGGCGGCATGGGCGTCATTCCCAATGTCATCACCCGCATCGACTCCAAAGCGGGCGACGTACTCTATGAGGCCTCCGATGCCGGCCCTGGCCGTGTCGTGGCACCTGACGTGCTCGCCAAGATGGACGATATGCTGCGCACTGCTGTTGAAGTGGGTACCGGCAAGCGCGCCAATATTGGCGGCTGGGAAGTGGGCGGCAAGACCGGCACCACCCAGGACGCCAAGGACGCTCTGTTTATCGGCTTCACCTCCGCCATGGTCACCGGCGTCTGGCTCGGCAATGACGATGCCACCAAGACCACCCTGTCGGGCGGCAATGTGCCAGCAACCATCTGGTCGCAATTCATGACCAAGGCCCTCGCGGGTAAGCAGGCTGCTCCCATCCCCGGCGGTAGCTATGAGGGCCAGTTGATCAGTCAGCAGATCATCGATCCGACCACGGGTCAGGTTGTCATCGACCCCAATACCGGTCAGCCACAGGTGCAATATGTCGACGTCGCATCCGGTTTGCCGGTGCGGACCGTAACCGATCCCGCCACCGATCAGCCCGTCGCTAGCGGTGCCCAGCTAGTCCAGAGCGGCACGATACTGGCGCCTTCCGGCGATGTTCTCGCTGGGGGCATTCCCACGAGCGGCTGGATTATCGACGCCAGTGGCCAGCAGATCGATCCGACCACAGGCCTGCCCATGGGTCAGATCATGACCGATCAGGGTATCGATCCAGCGAGCGGTTTTGCGCTGCAGCCGCAGAATGCCGGCGTCGGTCAGGCGCCGATCGATCCCGATACTGGCCTGCCCATGACGCTGGTGGTTGATCTGGCCACTGGCCAGCAGGTTTGGGCGCCCAGTGTGCCAGCGGCCGCCAGCCAACCCGTCCAGGTCGAAAAGCCGCGCACATTGATGGACATGATCTTCGGCGGCTGACCATGGCGGCAATCCCGCGGTGGCGCAGGCCTAGCCGCCATGCGCCATCAATTGCCGGCCATGCACCTTGAGCCAGGTGCGGCCCTTCTCCATCTCAGGTAGGGTACGTTTGACCGTGGTCCAGAAGGCGGCCGAATGGTCCATCTCCACCAGGTGGGCCACCTCGTGGGCCGCCACATAATCGAGCACGAAGGGCGGCGCCAGCACCAGCCGCCAGTTGTAGTTGATTATCCCCGATGACGAACATGAGCCCCAGCGGCTCGTCTGGCTGCGCATCTTGATGGTCTTGACGCTGACCCCCAGTCGCGCTGCGTGAAAGGCGGAGCGTTCGCTCAGATCGGCATGGGCTTCGTCCTTGAGCCAGTCAGTCAGTCGTCGGGCCTGATGAGCCGCTTCGCCGGGCACCAGCAACACCATCTTGCCATCATCGTCAGCCAGCTCTACCCGGCCGCACAACTTGCCGGTAGCAATAATGCGGTGATCCACCCCGCGCAGCGGGATCGCGCCGCCATCGGTAAAACTAGCGGTCTGCGGCGCGCGCTTGATGCGCGCGGCCAGCCAGTTGCGATGCCGCAACAGGAAGGCCTCAGCCTCGGCCCATTTACCATGGGGCGGCAGCGTCAGCACCGGCCCGCCGCTATGGGGCAGCGACAGCCGATAGCTGCGGGCCCGCGCATTGACGCGCACGGTAATGCTGACCGCTTCGCTATCAATGGTGAGCACGGTCGAAGTCGGAATCTTGGTTTTGGCGCGAAAAAATAGGTTCATGGTTCTCGCAGAATTGGTGCCGGGGCCCACGAAATCGTTAGCCGATCATAGCGCGATTTGCCCGCATTGCGATGACGGGCCGCTCACAAAAAAGGCGCCCCACCTGGGCGCCAATGCCGCCGCAAACACGATTGGCTTTGGAGTTGGTCAGCCATTATTGCGCTGGTTGCCATCATTGTGATCGCCATTGTTGGGTCGTGGCTCGTTATAGCCCTGACGCGAACCACGACGTTCGTTCATGAAGCGATCAAACTCTTCGCGATTCTTGGCCTTGTTCAGATTAGCCATATATTCATGGAACGCTTCGATCTCAGCATCGAGTCGTGCGCGTTTTTCTTCAAGCCGCTTTAGCTGCTCGCTGCGATAGTCGTCAAAGGCCACATTGCCGCTCGAGTGCATGCCGTGGCGGTAGCCGTGCCGGCCATGGCGGTGATGCTTGTTCGAGGTGCACCAATCACGGCCCTTATTGAAATAGGCCTGCGCCTGTTCCGGCGAACCGCCGAATTTTTCGCCCCATATGATATAGACAAGAACGGCAAGACCCAGAGGCCAAAAGATGATAAAGCCCATTACGATGAGCGCGATGGTCAAAGGCGACCATTGTGGTTTGATGATTGCTGTGGTCATTTCACTTACTTTACTCCCAGTCAGGATGATTAATACGTGGCCTGTTGCTGGGTAGGATTAAGCTTGTGCCTGTCGAATATTGGCTCTTGAAATGACGATTTGTATTTCCTATGGCGATGCCCCCTGCTGCCATATGATAGCCTTGCCATGTCCATGATTCAGGCCGATGGCTGGCCCTCGACCTGGCAGCCGCTACGGCTGCAAACCCTGGTATTGCTGCGCTGGCTGGCGGTTGGCGGTCAGACTATTGGCGTGCTGTTCGTGGCTTTCGGCCTGGGCTTTCCTCTGTCGCTGTTCGCCTGTTTCGCACTGATCGCCCTGTCGGCAGCGGTTAATCTCTGGCTGCTGCTGCATTTTGGCGCCGCCTATCGGCTCAGTTCGGTGTTTGCCGCCAGCCAGATCGCCTTTGACCTGTGTCAGCTCGGCTTCCTGCTAGCGCTGACTGGTGGCCTGCAAAACCCGTTCTCGCTGCTGCTGCTGGCGCCGGTCTCGGTTTCCGCGATCACGCTGCCGCAGCGCGCCACCTTTCTGGTCGCCCTGCTGGCCGCGATCATTGCCTCGACCCTAGGCGTCTGGCATCTGCCGCTGCCCTGGGATCCGCTCAAACAACTCGTCTTCAGTCGCATCTATGTCATCAGCATTTGGGTTTCGATCATCTGTAGCGTGGTTTTTATCTCGGCCTACACTAATCGCGTCGCCCATGACGCCCGTCAGATTGCCGACGCTCTGGCCGCCACCGAACTAGCCCTGTCGCGCAAGGAACAGCTCTCTGCGCTCGATGGTCTGGCCGCCGCCGCGGCTCATGAATTGGGCACTCCGCTTTCAACCATTGCCTTGGCCGCCAAGGAAATGCGCCTTGAAGTACCAGCCGACAGCGATCTGGCAGCCGATGTGGAACTGATCATTGAACAGGCCGCGCGGTGCCGCGCCATTCTGGCCAAGCTGCGCAATCTGGGCAGTGAGGGTTCCGATCTGTTTGCCGCCGTGCCTATTACCGATCTATTGGCCGAGGTCGCCCAGCCGCATGAGGGTCGTGGCAAGGTGATCCTATTCTACTATGAGCGGGCCGCCGGTGCGCCGCCGGTATTCACTCGCAGTGTCGGCCTGCGGTACGGCCTGGGCAATCTGATTGAAAACGCTGCCGACTTTGCGTGCCAGACCGTCCGCATCGAGGCTGGCTGGGATCGCGACAGCATTTCGGTGTCGATCACTGATGATGGCCCAGGCTTTGCGCCCGAACTGATCGCCCGGCTCGGCGAGCCCTATCTCACCAGCCGACCGCGGGATCCGCATGGACCCGATGTCAGCAAGCCTGGCGGGCTCGGCCTGGGTGTGTTCATTGCCAAAACCCTGCTTGAACGCACCGGCGCTCGGCTTGCCTTCCAGAATATTGCACCCGAAGACCATGCCCAGGTGCGGATTGTCTGGTCACGGCCGGTGATCGACATATAGATCCATGATGGCGCTTTTGACGTATCAGGTGCAACAGCCTATGGGAAAGCCATGAGCACGATCGAAGACCTTCTTGCCACCGATCCCAGCCTGCTGCTAGTGGATGACGACGTGGCCTTTCTCCAGCGCCTTGAACGCGCCATGACGCGGCGGGGCTTTGATGTCCGCATCGCCGGCAGCGTTGCCGAAGGCCTGGCCACCGTCGCCGAAAAGCCACCCGCCTATGCCGTGGTTGACCTGCGCCTAGAAGATGGCAATGGCCTTGATGTGGTGTCGGCGCTGCACCAGAAGCGCGCCGATGCACGGGCCGCGGTGCTGACCGGCTATGGCAATATCGCTACCGCCGTGACAGCGGTGAAGCTCGGCGCAGTGGATTATCTCACCAAGCCCGCCGACGCCGATGATGTCATAAACGCCCTGCTGGCGACCGGCAAGGACAAGCCCGAGCCACCAGAAAACCCGATGTCGGCCGATCGGGTGCGTTGGGAACATATCCAGCGGGTCTATGAATTGTGCGACCGCAATGTTTCCGAGACAGCGCGCCGGCTCAACATGCACCGCCGCACCCTGCAGCGTATTCTGGCCAAACGTGCCCCGCGCTGAGCTATCCGGCGGTCAGTAGCGGCTCGAAGCCAACAAAGATAAATCGGCCCATGTCGTAGGGCATCTCCATTGCACCCATTTCGGGGGCTCTCGATCATCTTTTTCTGAACGGCGTCGCGCGTAGCCTTGTCGGGATATTCGATTCAGGAAAAGATGATCGCCTCGTTGGTCTTGGCTGCACCGGCCCGACGAAAATCAGTGATCTTGCCGTTCGGTACATCATCCTTTCAGTTCTTCAACCACGCGCGTGACGCTCCATTCCAGGAATATCTGTGCGCCGTGCGGGCGGCGCGGAGATACGCTTCCTTGTTGGCTTTGGATATAGCAGCGACGAATCCATCAACATAAGGCATTTCTATCTCTCCCGTTCGGGCCCGCGTCGCCGCCACCATGGCAGGCAATCACGCGACCCTGTCTCAACTCCCCCTCAACCCCGCCCCTTTGGCGTGGTATAACTAAGGCTTGGCCATCACGCATTTCCCGCTTGGCTGGGCTAGTCAGCGTGCAGGGACTGCCGACAAGCTGATGAGGGGATCATCAGCTCAATGGAGCGACGGATTCCAGCGTCATGGTATCTGACGCGCTAGGACGGCCCATTCATCGTTGTGTTCGAGAACGATGGTGCTCACGAGCCGGACGATGGCGTCCTTGGTTGGGAAAGATGCATACGACCTCGGTCCAACGCTTCACCTTACCCTGGTGTCGTCTGAAATTCACGACGCCTTCATGCATAGACCCGAGCATATGATCGAGTTCTTCCATGGTTACACCTATGCGGGCAATCCCGCCCCTCAGCGGCTGGTCTTGCCACGCTCGAGGGTCTGGACAGAATGAGACCGCTAGAGCTGTATCCCTCACAAGAGGCTGGAGCCTTCATATGAGTTCAGCCGTTTCGGCCCAGAATCTTGGCTTGACTTTCCTCACCAATGCTGGCGGCATCATTGCCTTCAACGATGTCAGTCTGACCATCAACAAGGGCGAATTCATCTCGTTCATAGGCCTCTCGGGCTGCTGCAAGACCACGTTTCTGCGTACCATTGCCGATCTGGAACAACCCACCGCCAGCACGCTGACCATTACGGCCGACCTCCAGAGACGCCCGTAGGGACCGCGTCTATGGCTATGCGTTCCAGGCGCCTGCGTTCTATCCCTGGCGCATCATCGAGAAAAACATCGTCCCGCCGCTCGAGATCATGGGCTATTCGCCCCCCCCAGTAGGCCGAGCGCATCGCCCGCATCCTGGATCTGGTGAACCTCTCCGGTTTTGAGAAGAAATATCCCTGGCAGCTGTCTAGTGGCATGCAGCAGCGCGCTTCCATTGCCTGCGCGCTGGTCTTTGATGCCGATCTGTTGCTGATGGACGAGCCGTTCGGAGCGCTCGACGAAATCGTCCGCGACCATCTCAATTCCGAATTGCTCAAGCTGTAGGCGCGGACGCAGAAGACGATCTGCTTTGTCACCCACTACATTCCCGAGGTGGTCTATCTGTCGACCAAGATCGTGGTTATGTCCCCGCACCTTGGCCGGGTGACCGACATCATTGAGAGCACGCTGCCGGCCGATCGTCCGCTCGACATCCGTGAGACGCCCGAGTTCCTGGCCATTGCGGCGCGGGTGCGCGAGGGTCTGCGTGCCGGCCACAGTTACGATGAATAGAGCGTGCGCCAGCTTCTTGACGGCAAAACCTTGCCCATTCTGATCGTCCTGCTGGCGATCGGCCTGATCTGGCACCTCGCCGCCATTTCCATGAATGCGCCCGGGCAACAGACGCTCAACCAGCGCGCCGGGCTCGACAATCTGCCGGTAAGCGACTTCGTCGGCCAGACCTGGGAGTCAGGACAAGCTCCTTCTACCTGCCCCCATCAGGTGATCGGCGAAATCTGGAAGGCCGCCATCGGCACCGACATCAATTCCAAGCACTCGCCGGCCTATCACGCCGGAATCACTCTCAGCTCTATCTTGCTCGGTTTTGCGCTGGGCACCCTGCTTGGCGTCGGTCTGGCACTGGTTATCGTCCACAATGATGCTTCCGACCGCTCACTGGTGCCCTGGATCATTACCAGCCAGACCGTATCCATTCTGGCCATTGCGCCCATGGTGGTGGGTCTGGGGGGCGTCGGCGTCACCGGCCTGCTGCCTAAGGCGCTGATCTCGATGTATCTCAGCTTCTTCCCGGTCGTGGTTGGCATGCTCAAGGGTCTGCGCACCTCCGAAGCCATTCAGCTTAATTTGATGTGGACCTATAACGCTAGCCCCTGGCAGGTGTTCTCCAAGCTGCGCTGGCCATCGGCCGTTCCGTTCCTATTTGCTTCCATAAAAGTGGATATTGCCATTTCACTGATCGGCGCGGTTGTCAGCGAACTTTCCAACAATGCCGGCGGGGATTGGGCGTGCGCCTGCTCACTGGCTCCTGTAACGGCCAGGTCATCCAGATCTAGGCGGCGCTGCTGGTCATCGCCGTCGGTGGCGCCGAAAAGCTTGTCGACCGCACGATGGGGCTCGCGCGTGAACGCGTCTTTGAACACGCCCATGAACGCCCCCGATGAGCCGGTTGTAGACCGGTCTGGCTGTTGTGTCGACAGGCGCCTGCGCCATCACCCTGCTAATGGGCAGTGCCCTTGTCATCTTCCTGTTGTTTGCCGCGGTCAGAACGCTGACCCTGCTGTTGACTTTGCCGGTCTATCCAACCGAATCGGGTTTCTTCTGGCTGGCTCTGCTGGCCTGCTGGAGCTTTGCCTCGTTGTTTGTCGAGCGTCTGTCTCAGGCTATACGTGTGCGCGGTATCGGGCCGCATCTTCGGCCTGGTGATCCCGCTGGTCTTTGGACTGTCTCTGCTATTCATCTGGGAAATCGTCACCCGTGGCGCCAATGTGCCTCAGGTATTACTGCCCTCATTCTCCCAGATCTAGGCTCGGCTGATCGATTCGGTACCCACCTCCGATTTCCAGCAGACCTTTCTCAAATCCGTACTGGCCGGCTACGCCATGGGCTCTGCGGCGCTGGCTTTGTCGTGGCGATCTTCGTGGATCGCTCGCCGTTTCTCAAACGCGGCCTGCTGCCGATCGGCAATTTTGTCTCGGCGCTGCCCATCATCGGCATCGCGCCCATCATGGTGATATGATTCGGCTTTGACTGGCCCTCCAAGGCAGCCGTCGTGGTGGCGATGATCTTCTTCCCCATGCTGGTCAATACTGTCGCCGGGCTTAATCAGGCCTTCATTATTGAGCGAGACCTGATGCACCTATGCCGCCAGCTATACACAGAAGCTGCTCAAGCTGCGCCTGCCGGTGGCGGTGCCTTGCATGTTCAATGCGCTCAAGATCAACTCCACGTTGGCGTTGATCGGAGCCATTGTCGCTGAGTTCTTCGGGACTCCCCCATTGTGGGAATGGGATTCCGGATTTCAACCGAGGTCGGTAGGCTCAATATTGATCTGGTCTGGGCAGAGATCGCCGTGGCGGCGGTGGCGAGATCTGCTTTTTGCGGGGTGATCGCCCTTCTCGAAAGGGTTGTCACTTTCTGGCATCCGTCTGTCCGTAGTGGACGGGTGTAACAGGGTAAGGGAACGAGAAAATAAAAAAGCTTTTATTAGGACTGACCGCCAGCGCACTTATGCTGATCGCATCGGCTGCACAGGCCGCTGATGCTCTGACACTGCAGCTCAAATGGGTCACTCAGGCCTAGTTTGCTGGCTATATCGTAGCCAAGACCAAGGGCTTTTACAGCGATGCTGATCTCGACGTTACCATCGCATCCGGCGGTCCAAACGTGGCGCCTGAACAGGTGATTGCCGGCGGCGGCACCGACATCATCGTTGACTGGATGGGCGGCGCCCTTTCTGCTCGTGAAAAGGGCATGCCATTGGTCAATATCGTCCAGCCGTTCAAGAAGTCGGGCCTGATGATGATCTGCCCCACCGAGACTAGCATCAAGACCTAAGTCGATTTCAAAGGCCATACGCTGGGCGTCTGGTTCTCTGGCAATGAATACTTATTCTTTGCCTGAATGAACAAGATCGGCCTCAATACCCCCAAAGGCGGCGACGTCGCCGTGCTGCAGCAGAGATTTGACATTCAGCACCTACTTTAGAAACAGGCCAACTGCATTTCGATCATGACTTAATTAATGAATATAGCCAGGCTCTGGACGCTGATTATGGCCCGGACAATCTGACTATCTTCAATTACGCCGATATGGACAATGATCTACTCGAAGACGGGCTCTATGTCATGGAGGGCACCCTGGCCGATCCCGCCAAGGTCGACGTCTATACCCGCTTCGTCAAAGCCTCGATGATCGGCTAAGTCTCCAAGCTGGTTGACGCCACCGATGCCTCGCTCGACATGGCTATCTATGATCGCACGGTCAAGGCACTGCTCGACTAGTCGATCATCACCGCCCAGCCTGAAGATGCTTACACCACCGTGGTTACTGACACGCTGAAATAGGCGGCTCTCGATCAGTGATGCGAAGGAGCGGGGTGCAATCCCTGCCCCTTTTCTTGCCATGATATGCATATATTGTGGGCCGCTCCGTAACGAATCCGGCTCGCCTATCTTTTGATAGAAGATCTACGTCCTTCAACAAGGCAATTGCTATGAACTCGATCATTTATCTCGTCGGTCTCGTCGACGTTATGACTATCCTGTCGTTTATTGGTTTGGCGTGAGCTCGTCACGTCCCGTGCCAGCACCATAATTTCAGGAGCTGCCACAATGAGCATTGATGCGCCCGTGGCGTTGCCGTCATCAAAACATCCACCGCCGACCGCGACCAGTCCAGCTATGTCGATTGGTCTGCCATCATCGCCGGCATCGTGCTAGCCACCGCCATCAGCGTTGTGCTGATCAGCTTTGGCTCCGTCGTCGGCCTAAACTTTGTCAACTTTGACTACTCCACCGACGTCAACCCGATCATTGTCGACATCGTCGCTGCGAGCTGGTTCCTGTGGGTGCAGATCTCTAGCTTTATGGCAGGTGGCTATCTGGCTGGCCGCCTGCGTCGACATCACTTTGATGCCAATAAACATGAAAGTGATCTGCGAGATGGCACCCATGGCCTGCTGGTTTGGGGTAATGCAGTCATTCTAGACACCGTGATTGCCATTGGTAGCATCGGCACAGCGGCCTCAACGGCCGGCAGTATTGCCGCTGCGTCATCCATTATCGCCCAGGACGACGCTGCCTTGGCACCAGATGGCTATGCCATCGACACCATAGTTCCGTTCCAATTAGCCGATGCAGACTAGTGTTGCGCGCGACGAGGCCACTCGCATCTTTGCTCAGGCCGCTCTCGACAGCGGCACTTTTCCCGAAGCCGATCGCGGCTATCTGACCAATATCATTGCCGCCAATACCGGCATTGCGCCAGCTGAAGCCCAGACTCGGGGCGATCAGGCCATCGCCACTGTCGATACGACCCGTCAACGCGCCGTTCAAGCGGCACGTATTGCCCGCAACACCACCATCATCGGCGCCTTCCTGCTCCTCAAGTGCCTCGGCATAATCCGCAGTGTCGTCGCCAAACAATCTGCGGAACTCGGTCAGCGGGGCGCGAGCATCGACCAGCAGCTCCCAACAGTGATGACCGATCTCATAGCGGAAATGACTGAGCAGGATCCGATAGGGCTCGCCCATAGTGGTGCGGCGCGCTTCGCGCTCGGCATCATCAGCCTCAACCAGGTCTATGGTGATAATGCTGTTGTCATGACCGGTCAGCACGCGTTCCTTGGCGATGAGGGTATCGGCCAGAAAGCGAAATGACAAGCCGTGTTCGGGGTTGCTGGCGCGCGTCTGCAGCGGTAGGTTCAGCCACAATAGGGAATAGAACAGGCGTTTTTTAGCGGGTTCGATAACCTGCCAGCGGGCAAGATTAAGCGGATTACTCATATCGAGGATGGTGTTATTGTGCCGGCAGGCGGCACAGAACGGATCGCCGCCTGGCCTCGCGCGGATCAACCAGTTGCAGGCGCCGTGCCGGGCATTCTGGCAAAATATAACCCCGCCC
>JALBVE010000030.1 GCA_025050575.1 Candidatus Devosia symbiotica | reverse complement strand
TATGGCGCCCTGCTTGATCATCACATTGGTGAGGCGCCCTATTGGCTTGCCGGAGGCCGCGCCGCCATGCTCATTGGAAAACAGAGTTACGAGTTGCCCTCCCCGCGCCATGGCGGCTATAAGAATCCAATTTTCAAGGGCGGCTGCCAATGCTCTTTGACGACAAGATATTCCTCGGAACTAGCACGCAGCCGAAATATGTCGCTCTGAAATATGGCAACCGGCATGGACTGCTCACCGGCGCGACCAGCACCGGCAAGACCGCGACCCTGCAGGTAATGGCCGAGGGATTTTCTGCCGCCGGCGTGCCGGTATTTGCCGCTAATATCAAAGGCGATCTGTCGGGTATCGCCAAGATGGATCAGGCCCAGAGCTGGCAGACCAAATTCAAGGACGATATCTTTCACGTGATCTTCTGGGGCCTGTTCAGCAAGCAGGGACACTCGATCCGCGCCATCATGCCGGAAATAGGCGCGCTGCTGCTCAGTCATATGCTCGAACTCAACGACATCCAGGAAGGCGTGCTCAACATCGCCTTCAAGCTGGCCGACGACGAAGGACTCTTACTGCTTGACCTCAGGGATTTGTGCGCCTTGTTGATCAATATGCAGGAGCGCGCTAAGGAAATTTCGAGCCATTACGGTAATGGCTCGATCGGGGCGATCCAGCGCTCCTTGCTAGTGCTGGAGCAGCGGGGTGCGGAGAACTTCTTCGGCGAACGAGCTCTGGCCATCGCCGACCTGATGCGCACCGATCGCGACGGGCGCAGCTTCATCTCGGTACTGGCCGCTGACGATTTGATGCAGTCGCCCCCGCTCTGCGCCACCTTCCTGCTCTGGCTGCTGTCTGAGCTGTTCAAGGAACTGCCCGAGGTCGGCGATGTCGACAAACCCAAGCTGGCGTTCGTCTTCGACGAAGCCTATCTGCTGTTTGATGACGTCCTCAAGGCGCTGATCGACAAGGTCGAGCAGGTGGTGCGCCTGGTACGCTTGAAGGGCGTGGGCGTTTATTTTGTGACCCAGAATCCGGTCGACATTCCCGAATCGATACTCTTGCAACTGGGCAATCGCATGCAGCACGCCTTGCGGGCCTATACGCCGTGCGAGCAGAAGGCCGTCCGGATTTCTGCCGAAATTTTCCGCTCCAATTCTGCCTTTTCCACCGAAGAGGTCATTACCCAATTGGGCATTGGCGAGGCCTTGGTGTCGGTGCTTGAATCCAAGGGCGTGCCGTCCGTGGTCGGGTGCATCATGATCCGACCACCCTCGGCCCAGGTCGGGCCAATCACTCCCGACGAGCGCAAGGCCGTCATGGCTAATTTGCCGGTTGGCGGGCTTTACAACACGACCATCGACCGCGACTCGGCCTTTGAAGCGCTCACCCGCAAGGCCAGGGACAAGCAATTGGCTGAAGAGCGTCAGAAGCTTGAAGATCAGGAACGCAAATCGGCCGATCTGATCTGTCAGAAGGACCGGCCCGCACGTCAGTCCAGCCGACAAACGCCTGCCGAGGCCGCGATGAACTCCCTGGCGCACACCGTCGCCAATCGACTGGGTAGTGCGCTGGTCCGCGATATTCTCGGCAGCCTAAAACGCGGAGGCTAAGTAGCATGGAACCCACCAAATGCGGGCCGATCCTGGCCGTCTTTGCCTCCAACAAAGGCCCCGGCGACGCCGAGCGTGCTTCGCTGATGAGCCAGACCGGCACCTATTTCGCCAAGCGCGGCGCGCAGCTGGTCTGTCTGGCCGAAAACGGCATCATCCCCATCCCGTTGATTACCGCTGCTCGGGCTGCTGGCGGGGTAGTGCAGATCGTGGTCGACACCAGCATTATACTGCCGCCGGCACTGGCTGGGGTAACCATGGATGTGCTAGACGATCAGAAGGCTCGGTTTGATCGGGTGGCCGAACTGGCTGAGGGTCTGGTGACGTTGCCCGGCTCACTTGGCTCGGCAGTCGAACTGTTTGGTGTCTGGTCGGCTGGTAAGAACCGAGGGCGGAACTGTCCCGTGGTCATGCTAAATCGCCATAAGGCGTTTGAAGTGCTGCGCGGCTATGCGGTGGATGTGTTGTCGCCCGGGCTGCCAGGCTATGACAAAGCCATCCAGTTCGCTGACACCGTCGAGGATCTCTGGAGTCGGATCAGCTGGCTAGTCAGCGAAGTGCGCTAGGAGCCTAGTGCTCCAGCCCTGGATGCCGCGGCTTACGGCGATCGGGAAAAAGCGGTACCACATTGTCCGTCCGGCGGCGTGTCGGTAGCGGTGTCGGAATGGGCGCAAAGATGCGATTGCGCCGCTCGGGCCCACGATAGTCGCCTAATGTCCCCACCGCGCTGCGGGTACGCAGCCGGATCTGAATGCGCTGCAGCAAATGGCGTGGCGACATCGGCTTGATGACCACTTTATCGATGCCAGCGCTGATGGCTTGAGTCCGCATGGGCGGCGTGATGTTGCGGGCGAGCGCAATGACCGGCACGTCCTGGCTGAGCAGGTCGCCATTGAGCCGGATGCTCTCGATCATTTCATAGGCCTGGCGATCATCGCTGTCGAAATCGCACACCAGCAAGTCCAGAGGCGCCAGGCGCATATAGGCGATCAGCTCGGGCCCACCTGCAAAGGCGCGAACCTTCAGGCGCGCATCACCGGCAACCACCATCGCCAGCAAGGACGATAGCGTCGGGCTTGCCGCGGTAATGGCAACGACCTTGGCTGATTGTGTTACGCGACCCCCCTCAAATAGTAAATAAACTATTACCACGCTCGCTCAGCGTGTTGAAAAGGGGCATATAAAATTGATGAAGATCAGCAGGAGAAACCTTTGCGCTGGCATGAAAAAGCCCGCTAATGCAGTGCGCTGGCGAGCCTGACAGATAGTAGAAACGAACCGCTTACCTGGCTTCTTTGAACAGCAATTCGACATGTTCCAAGTTCACCAGATTGTCGGAGAGATATTTCGGACGGGCAGTGCGATAGTCGATGTAATAGGTATGCTCCCACATATCCCCGCCCAGCAGCGGGTGGGCGCCGTGGATTAGTGGCGATTCGCTATTGGCGGTCTTCAGAGACTTCCAGCTTGCTATCCTTGAGCGACAGCTAGGTCTAGCCCGAACCAACCTGGGTGATGCCGGCAGCGATGAAATCGGCGCGGAACTTGTCAAAGCCGCTCAGATCGGAATCGATAGCCGCCTGCAAGGTCGCTAGCAGTTTGTTGCCGTCGCCATTGCGCCTCATCCAGCTCTAGAAATGCACCTGGTTGTAGTGCTGGCCGGTACTGTTGAACAGGCCGGTATTCTTGCCGTGGACTTCCTTGACAATGTCTTCGAGCGGCAGCACTTCCAGCCCCGAATCTTCCAGAAGCTTCTCGCCATTGATCACATAGGTCTGGTGATGCTTGTCGTGATGGAATTCGAGCGTTTCTGCCGACATATATAGGGGCCTAGGGCATCATAGGCATAGGGCAAGGGCGGCAGAGTAAACTTGGTCGATATAATGGCCTCCATTGGCAAAGACGCTGAGGATAGTGAACTTGGTATAAGTCGTTTTGATAACGGCAACAATTAGTTGGAAGAGAATGATCCTTCCAAACTAACCGCGTTCAACGCAAACGCGTAGCACATTGCTGTTTCCTTGAGCCGATCGAAGCGCCCGGAGGCGCCGCCATGGCCCGCACCCATATTGGTTTTAAGGTATAACGGCGCTGACCCGGTCTTGGTTGCTCGTAAACGAGCCACCCATTTGGCCGGCTCCCAATAAGTGACGCGCGGATCGGTCAGCCCGGCCAGCGCAAAGATCGGCGGATAGGACTGGGCGGATACCTGCTCATAGGGCGCATAGGCGGCAATACGAGCGTAATCTTGGGCCGACGCCAGCGGATTCCCCCATTCCGGCCATTCTGGCGGGGTCAGCGGCAGCGTCTCGTCCAGCATAGTGTTGAGCGCATCGACAAACGGCACCTGCGCCAGAATACCGCCCCACAGATCGGGCGCCAGATTGGCAATGGCCCCCATCAGCATGCCGCCGGCCGAGCCGCCCTGGGCCACAATGCGGCCTTTGGAGGTGTAGCCTGTCTCGATCAGCATTTCGGCCGCAGCGATGAAATCGGTAAAAGTGTTGGTCTTGTGCTCGCGCCGCCCCTGCACATACCAGCGATAGCCTTTTTCCATGCCGCCGCGGATATGGGCAATGGCATAGACAAAACCGCGATCGACCAGCGACAGCGCTGAGATTGAAAAATTTGCCGGCATCGATATGCCATAGGCGCCATAACCATAGAGCAGGGCAGGGGCCGAGCCATCGACAGGAGTACCTTTGCGATAGAGCACGGTCACAGGCACCTGCTCGCCATCGGAAGCCGTGGCGAACAACCGGCGGGTTTCGTAATCGGCTGGATTGTGGCCCGAGGGTATCTCCTGCTCCTTGAGCAGGGTGCGGGTACCGGTGACCAGATCCACATCATAGGTGCGCGAGGGCGTGGTCGGCGAGGAATAGGTCAACCGAAACACGGACGTGTCGAATTCGTAGCCAATCGACATGCCCAGCGAATAGGCCTGTTCGTCGAATTCGACGGTCTCTTCGGCGTTTGAGCGCAGATCGCGCACCACGATGCGCGGCAATCCCTCGAAGCGCTCGAGCCGTAGCATGTGATTTTTGATCAGCACCGTATCCAGAATCAGCACGCCCTGCTGATGCGGTACCAGATCGGTCCAATTCTCGATGCCGGGATTGTCGAGTGGCGCGGTGACGATCTTGTAATCTTCGGCGCCATTCGCATTGGTGCGGATATAGAGCAGGCCATTGCGCTCATCGACATCATATTCGCGGTCGGTCATCCGGGGCGCCACCAGACGCGGTGCGCCACCGAGTTCGGCGTCGATCAGCCAGCATTCCGAGGTCTGGTGGTTATGCACATTAATAACGATGAATCTGTCGCTCAGCGTCCGACCAACACCAACGAAAAAGCTCGGATCCTTCTCTTCGAAGATGATCGGATCACTAGCCTGGTCCGTGCCGATGGTATGCAGCCGCACGCGGTAGGGTCGGTGATTGTCGTCATATTCGGTGTAGTAGATGGCCGAGCTGTCATTGCTCCAGACATAGGAGCCGGCCGTTTCGGTAATTACCTCGGCGCTGTCGATGCCGGTCTCCAGGTCGCGGATAACGATATCATAATATTCCGAACCGGCGCGATCGGCAGCCCAGGCCAGAAAACCATGGCTGCGATCATGTTTGGCATCGGCAAAGCCGAAATAGCCCTCGCCCGCCTCGATATTGCAGTCGAGCAGCACAGTCTCGGCGCCGCCTTGGCGCGTCGTCCGCACGATCTGGGGGTATTGCTTGCCCTCGAGCATACGCCAATTATAAGCGTATGGGCCATCCGGAGTCGGGATGCCGCTGTCATCTTCTTTGATGCGACCACGGATTTCCTTATAGATAGTGTCTTGCAGCGCGGCGGTTCTGCTACCGAACGCTGCCTCGAAATAGGCGTTCTCCGCGTCAAGATAGAACCGGATTTCCGGATCGAGTGTCTCGGGCTTCTGCATCACCTCCTGCCAATTGGACGCGCGCAACCAATCATAGGGGTCGTTACGTTCGATGCCGTGGAAGCTAACGATGTGGGATTTGCGGGCGGCAACAGGTGGTGTGGTCTTGGTCATTACAGGTCCGGGCTGGAGGCAAGATGTCGAAACGGGAGAGATTCCGACTGCGCGATGAAGAATGTGTATCAGACATAGGGCGGCCCATGCCCGATTGCCAGCGCGACGATTTCCCCAACTGATGCCGCCACTTCGTCGCACCAGCGCCGTTTTGCCTTGTCGCTCCCGGCGCAATGGTTAAGATTGCCGCCAAACAAAGCAGCCGCAAGGCCAGATAGTCTATGGAGTATCATAATTGGGGCCAAATATTGACGCGAGTATTGCACTGGTGGCCGTAGCGCCATTTATTGCGGCCGCGCTAGCACCTCTGCTGCATCGTTTTACCAAACCGCTGTCGGGCTGGGTTTTGGCACTGGTGCCGGCCGCCATTTTTGTTTTTCTTGTCAGTTTGATCAAGCCAGTTCTGGCCACTGGCATGATTTCGGCCCGTATTGGCTGGGTGCCGGCCTATGGGCTGGATCTGTCCTTCTTCGTGGATGGACTGAGTCTTACCTTCGCGTTGACCATTTCGGGCATCGGTACGCTGATCTTCATCTATTCGGTCGCTTATCTGGCAGGTCATCCCCATCTTGGGCGCTTTCTGGCGTTCCTGATGGCGTTCATGGGCGCCATGCTTGGTTTGGTTCTGGCCGACAACATGCTGGGGCTGTTCATGTTCTGGGAGCTGACAGCGGTCACCTCCTTCCTGCTGATCGGCTTTGACGCGGTGCGGGTCGTGGCCCGGCGCGGCGCCATCCAGACGCTGGTCATCACCAATATCGGCGGCATGGCGCTGTTAATGGGCGTGTTGCTGGTGCATCATTTGACCGGCATCTGGGCGCTCAGTGATCTCGGCGTCCATGGGCACGCGCTGCACGAAAACGGGCTCTACGGCCTAGTCCTGGCCTGCTTCATTATCGCAGCCTTCACCAAATCGGCGCAGTTCCCGCTGCATTTCTGGCTGCCCAATGCGATGGAGGCCCCCACCCCGGTCTCGGCCTTTCTGCATTCGACCACCATGGTTCAGGCCGGTGTCTATCTGCTGGCCCGCGCCGCGCCCTGGCTCGGGCACACCGCAGCATGGACCACGATTCTGATCTGTTTCGGTGGCGTGACTCTGCTCTGGGGCGCCCTTGGTTCGCTCAGGCAGACCGACCTCAAGCAGATGCTGGCGCAATCCACCATTGCTTCGCTTGGCCTGTTGGTATTGTTGATCGGTCTTGGCACCGAAACGGCCATTGCCGGCACGGTGATCTATTTCGTCGCCCATGCGCTATACAAGGCTGGGCTGTTCATGGTCGTTGGCACCATCGACCATGAAGCAGGCACCCGCGACATCACCGCGCTGGGGGGTCTGTCTGGCAAGATGCCGGTGACTTTTGCGGCCGCGGTTTTGGCCGGGTTGTCCATGTTCGGCCTGCCGCCCACCATTGCCTTTTTTGCCAAGGAAGAGATGTATCTCGACCTATTCGCGCCGCACTGGCAGGATCTCAGCGTGCTCGCCGTGCTGATAGCTGGCAATGCGCTTCTAGCGGCCGTCGGCGCTTTGGTGGTGATCAAGCCTTTTATCGGCGCTGCGACATCAACACCGAAATCGGCACATGAGGGCTCGCTCGGTCTGCTCGCCGGCCCGGTTGTCCTGGGGTTCGCCAGCATCGCTGCCGCGCTATCGCTGGGCTGGTTTGGCCACACCGTGCTGGCGCCTGCGGCAAACGCCATTCTCAACGAGCCGATCGAGAGCCATCTGCGTTGGGCGATTGATCTGGGCCAGCCCGTCATCTGGCTGTCGCTGGCTACCTGGGTGCTGGCCGTGCTGGCTTATCGCAACGCCGCCACCATCCACACTATGTTGCGCCGTTTAGACACCGCGTTGGGCTGGACCGCCGACACCGTGTTCGATGCGGCCATGTTCGGACTGATCCGCTTTGCTGGCGACATGACCCGCGCACTGCATCATGGCCGGCTGGAGCTTTATTTGGTCACAGTATTTTTGATGCTGGCATTGGCGCTGGTTGTGCCGCTATTCGGGCTGGGCGCAATCGACGCGCTGTGGCCCAGCGAGCAACTGGGCGATTGGAGCGCTAAACTCGCCTGGCTGCAATTACTGCCGCATGAATGGGGTGTGATCGCGCTGGCTCTGGCTGGTCTTGGCGCTATCGTCGCTGCCCCCAATAGGCTCTATTCCATTCTAGCCCTGGGAGTGCAGGGGACGGCCGTGGCGCTGATCTTCCTGATGTTTGGTGCGCCTGATCTGGCCTTTACCCAGTTCATAGTCGAGATTTTGTCGGTGGTGATCCTAGCGTTGGTGATGACGCGGCTCAACCTTGATAAACGCGATCATCGGCCGTTCGAGGATCTGGCGCGCGACGGCACCCTGGCGCTGGTCTGCGGCGTTGGTGTCAGCCTTCTGCTTATGGTCGTTCTGACCGGCACACTCGATACGCGGCTGTCCGATTTCTTCATCGCCACCAGTGTTCCGATTGCCCATGGCCACAACATTGTCAACGTCATCCTAGTTGACTATCGTGGCTTTGATACGCTCGGCGAAATCTCAGTGCTAATGGCCGCCGGCATCGCCATCATGGTCCTGCTGCGCAATCGCCGCAAAGCGATACTTGCAGCGCCGTTCGTTCCGCCGACGCTAGTTGTACCGAAGGTCAAACCCAAGCCCGACAAATCCGCCAAATCAGCCTCTGCCAGCAAGAACAAGGCGGCGCCCAAGCCGAAATCGGCTGTCGGCAAGGCAGTTGTCGCTACTTCGCCCGAAGCCGCAGTTGAGCCGGCCCGAGCCCCGCGCCGCAAGAGGGCAGCGCCATGAATACGGTCATCTTCCGCACCATCGCCCCGATAATCGTTGCAATCATGCTGGTGTTCTCGGTCTATGTCTGCTTGCGCGGCCACAATGAGCCCGGCGGCGGCTTTATTGGCGGGCTGATCGCGGCCTTAGCCATTGTCGTTCTGGGCATATCATCAAGCGCTGCTGAGGCTCGGCGCGCTCTACATTTCGACCCGCTCAGCATTGCCGGCGCCGGTGTGCTGCTCGCCGGGTTATCCGGCCTGTTGTCGATCTTCAACGGCAACCCGTTCATGACCAGCATCTGGCTCTACCTCAATATAGGCGGCTCCATCGTGCCGTTTTCCACGCCCATGGTATTCGATATCGGCGTTTATTTTGTGGTCTTTGGTACCATTGCCTCAATTACCTTGGCGCTTGAGAGTGAAAACGGGGAGGAACTCTAATGGATTATGTTGTTGCCGCGCTAGTTGGTTGCTTTGTCGCGTTGGGCGTTTATATGCTGCTCTCGCGCTCGCTGATCCGCATGCTGCTGGGCGTGGTGATCCTGGGTAATGGCGTTAACCTGCTGATTTTTACCGCAGGCCGGCTGACCCTTGATATCGCCCCCATTGTCCCGGAGGGAGTCGGGCACTCTGTCGGCCCCATCGCCAACCCGCTGCCGCAGGCGCTGATCCTGACCGCCATCGTTATCGGCTTTGCCATGTTCAGCTTCCTGTTGGTGCTGGCCTATCGCACCTATCAGGCTCTCGATGCCGACAATACCGACACCATGCGCGTCGCCGAACCAGAACACGCGCCTAATCCCACATTGAGTTACTGAGATGGCTGCAGAAAATCTGCCATCAGCTATGATCGAAACAGTCACCCATGCTGCTGCCTGGGTCATTGTGCTGCCCATGGCGCTCTGTCTGATGGGCGCTGCATTGCTGCTCATCGTCCGCAAGTATAGCGGTCTTGGCTTCATGCTGGCACTAACCGTGGTGGCGGGCATCATCTCTTGCGAAACCAGCTTGTTATTGCAGGTGATGGAATCCGGCCCGGTCGGCATGACTATGGGTAAATGGCTGCCGCCCTTTGGCATCAGCTTCACCGCCGATGTGTTCGGCGCTAGTTTTGCCCTTACCGCTGCTGTGGTGACGCTAATCGTGCTGCTCTACGCCGAAGCCGATCGGCCGGCCAGTTTGGCCGGAGATGGCTTTTACGCCCTGGTGTTGCTGCTGCTGGCGGGCGTAACCGGTTCGTTTCTAACCGGCGACCTATTCAACCTCTATGTCTGGTTCGAGCTGATGCTGATCGCCTCGTTCGGCCTGATTGTCATTGGTGGCCGCCCGGTGCAGCTTGATGGCGCAATCAAATATGGCTTTCTGAACTTTCTGGCGACCACCATCTTTCTACTGTCGCTGGGTCTGCTTTACGGTCTGCTGGGCACGCTCAACATGGCCGACATTCTGCGCGTTGCCTCCCTCGCCAATCCGGCGGCAATGGTTGGCGTCGCGGCGCTGATGCTGTTGGCCTTCGGCATGAAGGCGGCAGCCTTCCCGGTCAATGCCTGGCTGCCGGCCTCCTATCACGCGTCGCCGGCCGCGGTGTCGGCGCTGATGGCGGGCCTGCTGACCAAGGTGGGCATCTACGCCCTGCTGCGCACGCTGGTGATCCTGTTACCGACAACGCGCGATGCGCTTGAACCCGTTCTCGTGCTTGTCGCTGTCGCCACGCTAGTCGCAGCGCCCCTTGGCACTATCGCCGAAACCAATCTGCGGCGCGCCATCGGCTTTCTGGTGATTGGGGGCATCGGTGCGGTGCTGGCGGGCATCGCCATGCCATCGCTGACCGGGGTGAGCGGGGCGGGGATGTATATCTTCCACGCCATGCTGACCATGACCGCGCTTTATCTGGTGGCCGGTTTGATCGAAAAGCAGACCGGGGAAACCGACTCTCGGCACATGGGTGGGCTCTATGCCAGCAGCGCGCCGCTATCGATATTGTTCTTGGTGCTGATACTGGGGACAGCCGGCGTGCCGCCGCTCCTCGGCTTCTGGCCCAAACTGCTACTCATCCAGGCCGGTCTGGCTGAGGGCGATGCAGTCGGCGGACTGCTGGTCGTGGCCCTGCTGACCAACGCGGTCCTGACCATGATTGCTGGCTCGCGGCTATGGACTCATATCTTCTGGCGCGCCGGTTTCATCCCTGATGCACCATTGGCCGAAGCACCGGGCCGGCTGCACTATCTGGCCACTGGCCTGCTAACGCTGCTGATCGTGGCAGCTGGGCTCTGGCCCAACCCACTGTTTGAGGTCGTGCGCATCGGGGCAGGCGATATGGTCAATCCAGCCCGCTATACGGCTGCCTTTGGTCTTGCGGAGTTGACGCCATGAATCTAGCCCTAATAATTGTCGTGCTGGCTCTGGTCTGGGCGGCCATTACCGGCAATTTTACCGCCCTCAACCTGTTGCTTGGGGCTGGCGTCGGCGCGTTGACTGCCCTGCTGCTGCGTAACTGGTTCGCGTCGCCGCAATTATTGCACCGTAACTGGTTCGCGTCGCCGCAATTATTGCACCGCGTCAAACGCATCGCCTCTCTGGTCCTGCTGTTTGTTTGGGAACTCCTGGTTAGCGCGGTGCGTGTCGCCATCGTCGTGATGACGCCCGATATCAAATCGTCTCTGCACCCCGGCATCATCGCCTTTCCGCTTTCCGTCAAATCGGACTTCGAGATCACATTGCTAGCCAATATGGTCACGCTGACCCCTGGTACACTCAGCGTCGATGTCGCCCAGGATCGCAGCGTGCTCTATGTGCATGTTCTCCAGCTTGACGACCGCGACGCGCTGATCGCCGAAATCGCCGCAGGGTTTGAACGCAGGATTCGGGAGGTCTTCACATGAGTGCGACCGAAATCGTCTCTCTGAGCACCATGATCGCCCTGATCATGCTGTTCATTGCCATGCTGATCTCTGTGATGCGTGTGATCATTGGTCCGACCCTAGCTGACCGGGTGTTGGCGCTCGATCTGCTGACCATGCTGGCCATGGGTTTTGTCGGGGCTATCGCCATTCGAACCGACCTGATGCTTTATCTCGACATCGCCATCAGCCTAGCCTTACTCGGCTTCCTGGCGACTGTTGCCTTTGCCCGCTACATGTTGTCGCGTCTGCGTGACGAGGAGGCTAGGCCATGATCGCCGATCTGGTGACCTATCTTGGTTGCGCGTTTCTGTTAATTGGCGCTGCTTTTTCTTTGTTGGGCGCTATCGGCGTCTTGCGCCTGCCCGATCTGTACACTCGCATGCATGCCGCATCCAAGGCAAGCGCGGTTGGCGGTGGCCTAATTTTGCTAGCCGTAGCCTTGACCAGCCTTGATGGGGGCGTGGCGCTGCGCGCCATATTGGGCACAGGTTTTCTGCTGCTCACTACCCCGGTTTCCGCGCATTTGCTGACGCGTATATATCATCGTGGCCAAGATCACCGTGTAGTGAATATGATCATCGACGAGCTAACGTCTGAAAGTAGCCGAAATCCTCCTTTATGACTGTGTTAGTAGGTAGCATGTTAACGCTGGTAAACCGTGTTGCAGTCATCAGTAAACGGCCTTAGTAGTCTAGAATGGTAGCGACCGAGAGGCCGCTGCCTAATAAAAAGTTGGAAGGTTGAAATATGACTGATACCACCGGCTCGACGATTGGATATGAGCAAGACTTGATCGAGCTAAGTACTAAAATCGTCTCAGCCTATGTGAGCCACAATGCTCTGAGCCCAAGCGATCTGCCTAAATTGATTGCTGACGTTCATGGCGCGTTGAGCGCGCTATCGACTAATGAAGTGCCGATTCCGGTTGAAGAACTCAAGCCGGCAGTGCCAGTCCGCAAGTCTGTTGCGGCCGACTACATCATCTGTCTCGAAGACGGCAAGAAGTTCAAATCGCTGAAGCGTCATCTCCGGACTCACTACAATCTCTCGCCGGAAGAATACCGCGAGAAATGGGGCTTGCCATCCGACTATCCGATGGTTGCGCCGAGCTATTCGGCAACTCGCTCCAAGCTCGCCAAGGACAATGGCCTGGGCCGCAAAGTCGCTTAAGACGACCTTCGCCAAGACACGTCGCGCGCAGTTGACCACATCCCCAAGCCGCGGTCTGGTTACGGCGATAACGACATTTCAAAAGGCCGCCTTGGTGGCGGCCTTTTGAGTTTGCCATCTCGCAGCGCTTATCCAACTTATTCCTAGCTCGCTTGCCAAGCGTCAATAAATAGGAATAAATTCCTATTTATTGACGAGGCGAGCTTATATTTCAGACCATTGCGCCAGTTGATTTTGCCCGATAGATGACGTCATTGCGCTGATTGCGCGCGAAAAAACGTCCCGATCCGCCTGCTGATCCATCCGTCGCGTTGCCGACTCGGGACGGCTCGGGCCCGCCGATTAGCGATGTATCTGCCTCATGTTGTGCTTGGCTGCAGTCTGACCGATATCGGCGACGCTTTTGGCGCGCGATCGGACAACAGTCTCCCATGCCTGCGACCCTGGCTTTGATGAGAAAGTCAGCATGCCTAAACGTCGCCTAGAAGCGCTGCGCGACGGGAAGTCTGGAGCGCCCACTGAAGAGGTGTCTATTGCCCGCCTGGCGTCCATCCGCGACGCTGATGGTCAGGCTTTATCTATTGCCATCACCTGCTGGCCGCCAGCCGCCTGGAACGGTTGATCTAACTGGCGTAACTGGCACCACGCGTGACCATGTCTTACAATCCTGCTCGCAGTGGCCAGGTGCGCCAGCCGGCAATGCCGGAACCGGTGACCTGTCCGGAAGCGTTAGCGATGCCCGGCATCGGTTGAACCGGTTGGCGCAGGCCATGCCGGCCGATTGCTGGAACGTGCTGTTCGATATGTGCGGTCTGGGCAAGGGCCTATAGACCATCGAGACTGAACGGCGCTGGCCACGCCGCAGCGCCAAGCTAGTGCTGCGCATCTGGCTCAGTGAACGGCCCATTGGGGCCTGCACTCCGAGGCCATCGGTGATGAACAGTCCAAGGAACGGATTTGGCGGGCCGGGCGGCTACCCATAATCGCACGCCCTGCTATACCGACTGGTCGAGCATAATCGGGATTTCGGTAGGCTGGGCTGGCTGAGGGCCATCCTATTTTTCGTGATTTCTGGCTTCATCATGGTTGCCGTAACCGGCGAGGGGTGGTTCTCGGCGTCCGACCTCCTGCGCCGCCGGTTCATTCGCGTCGTTCCCATGTACTAGATCGCCACCTTCATTGCTGTAGTCCTGGCATTCTTCGCGCCGCATATTTTCAAGACCACGGTCTATAGATGGCGCTCAACCGGTTCTCTCCTTACTGTTCATTCCGTTCTATAAATCCGGCCAGCAAGTGCCTTCACCCGCGCTATAAGCTCGGCTGGACGCTCAATTACGAGATATTCTTCTATATCTGTTTTGCGCTTCTGGCCTTTCTGGGCATGAGCGCGCGGGTAATCTGGCTGACCGTGGCGTTCGCCACCCTGATGATGCTCGGCCTTCTATTGCAGCCGCAGGCGGCCATACCGCAATTTTATACTAGCTTCATGCCGATGGCGTTCTGCGCCGATGCCTGGTTGGGCCTGGCAACGGTGTGCGGCAAGCTCGCCACGCTGTCGCCTCCTTTTCTGTATAACATTGCCGCGCTTGGCCTAGTGGGTCTGGCGCGAGGCTTCGCCTGGGGGCAGGAGGCCACTGGTGGAAGATGATCGTGCCTTCACCGGTCATTGGTATTCGCCGGCTCGCTAGTGCTGTTGGTGGCGCACCTTGACCCGCAAATACGGCCAATCGCCCTGCTCGAGCGCATTGGCGACGCATCTTAATTAGATCTATTTGTCGCACATCTATGTGGTAGCGACCCTGTGCGGGGCGACCTTCAGATTTTTCGATCGCGGCAATATGGTTGTCGACTATCTGGTAGCGATTGTCGCCATCATCGTCGGTTCGGCTGTGGGCTGGTTTCTCTATGGCTGGGCGGAGCGACTCCTGCTGCGACTGGTCAGCGGCCTGCTGGGCGTCCGGCGTAAACCGCTGGTCACCGCCCCGGCCGAATAGCGCTCAGCGCAGCGCGTTTCCTTCTGCCCGGATACGGTTGACCATGGCCACCAGGCCATTGGAGCGTTGGTCTGTAAGATGCTCGCGCAATCCCAGCCCATCAAAGATTGCTATGGCATCGGTGTCGGCAATTTCACTCGCTGGGCGGCCTGAATAGAGAGCCAGCAGAATGCCCACTAATCCCTGCACGATCATCGCGTCGCTCTCGCCGCGATAGGTCAGTATATTGTGCCCGTCGCGCTGGGAAGCTTCGGCCGACAGCCAGACCTGGGACACGCAGCCATGCACCCGGTTGGCATCCGATTTCTCGGTCTCGTCGAGCCTTGGCAGTGCCTGACCTAGTTCAATCAGATAGTGATAACGATCTTCCCAATCGTCCAGAAAGGAAAGATTTTTGGCAATGTCCTGGAAGGCAGCTGGCTCACTCATGCAGCCTATCTAGGATGCTAGCGCCCCGCTCGCAAGATCCCGCCCCCTTTGGCGTGGTATAACTAAGGCTTGGCCATCACGCATTTCCCGCTTGGCTGGGCTAGTCAGCGTGCAAGGACTGCCGACAAGCTGATGAGGGGATCATCAGCTCAATGGAGCGACGGATTCCAGCATCATGGTATCTGACGCGCTAGGACGGCCCATTCATCGTTGTGTTCGAGTCGGCAACAGCCTTGCTAGTGCGCTGCGCTAAGCGCTCGGCGCTCTTCTGGCCATAGCCGGCCGCCAGTAGCAGCACCGACCTGCAGCTCCATCAGCGGTTCCGCGGCAAAGCCGATCATCTCACGCAGAATATCGGCGTCAGGGGTCTTCTTCATACCAGCGTGCCTGGTGGTCGGCAATACATGCATGGGCAGTCCGACCGACGGGATAGGTTGTAGCGCCACGGCAATCACTGTCCTGCCGGCAACACATCCAAGGTCTGCGCATTCGACTTTGCCGATCTGTTTACTGATCACCCGCGAACCGGCCGCCATGGCTTGCGCTGCCGCTGCATTGGCATTGGGCAGATCAACGCCGGGGCAGATTGCCATATAGGTGACAGCAAGCCAGAAAACAGAACGAATAACGACAAACATTCGATAATCCCTAATTCCTGCAGGGCCTTTTTTGTCCTGCAAGACCCACGTTATGCCCCTCTGATTAAGCCGTGCTGGGACTATTCGATAAAATTTGAAGCAATGCGATCTGGCCTGACAGCAAGCGTAACACCTTGTTTACGCTAACTTCAGAAGGACGGCTGTGAGGAGGATGCCAAGCTATTGGCGACCCCAGATTTAAGATTGCCTTAGCTCTTGCCCGCCAGTGTGAGCGCAACAGGACCCAAAGTTCATTCGGGCCGGGTCTCACGGCAACCCGTCAGGCATGGGGATGCCCTGGCCCACCACCGCTGGCGTCGTGATAGTGAGTATTGTGTACATGCGTAGCCTCTTCTCTTTCGGCGCAAGCAAAGAGATGCCAATGGCCATCGCTGGCTCTGGCCATTGGCTCGAAATGCTACGGCGCAAGACGCTCGCCAACAATTCCCGGATTGCTATTGCCGTTAGTGCGTCGCTGACGCCGCTGGCGATCTATTGGCTGGTGACCGGTACGTTTCTGCCATTTGTCCTGATTGCTGTCGCGCTGACCAGCGCCATGGTTACCCTGGCCCTGCACCAGCGCAGGCTCTTTGAACAAGCAGCGGCGGGTCAGGTTTATACCTTTCTTGGTCTGGGCTTGATGCTAACACTAGCTGATAGCCGGATCGCCGATATCGGTATGGCTATTGCGCTGATGGGCCCCGTGCTAGCCTCGCTACTGGGCCGCTCTGCGCTGCGCCGGCACAGTTGGACGATGGTGGTTGCGGTCGTTGCCCTAGGCACGATTGCCGCCATTTTCGGCGTAGTTGGAGCGCCTCCGTCATCGGACAGCCTGGCGGTCGCCTCCGCCATCATCTTCCTGGTCAGCGTTGGTCTAGTGATCCACACCGCCAACCGTATCAACACGGCCTATGAGGTCTATGACAAGTCCCGGGTGACTGCTTATCGTCACTTGATCGAACATGTTCAGGATGCGGTCATCCGTTTTTCCAACAATGGCGAAGTGCTGCTGGCCTCGCGCTCCTCGGAGATACTGTTCGGGTGCCGGCGCTACGAATTGACGAGCAGTGGGCTGAGCGAGCGCATGTATGTCATGGATCGGCCCGTTTATCTGACCGCTTTTGCCGATGCTAATCAGAGCGGCGAGATGCGTAATATCGAAGTGCGTATGCGCCAGGTAAAGCCCACACGCCGCCATCCCGCACTTCATCTGGGTTGAAATCAACCTGTCTCCCGTTTTCGTCTCCGAGACGACCGGTACGCGTTTCGAAGTTGTGGCGCTGTTTCGTGATATCACCAAGCGCAAGGACAATGAAGCCAAAATGATCGAGGCGCACCGGGTCGCCGAAGAAGCGCTGAGCGCGAAGTCGCGCTTCCTAGCCACCATGGGACACGAACTGCGCACGCCGCTCAACGCCATTGTCGGTTTCTCCGAAATGATGACGACCAGTATTGGCGACGAGCTGTCGCCAACCCACAAGGAATATGCCGGGCTGATTCATCAGAGTGGTAAACACCTGCTTGAAGTGGTGTGCATGCTGCTCGACATGTCACGCATCGAAGCCGGCAAGTTTGAACTGCAGACGGAACCGTTCCACTTCCGGGAGATATTGGAGCCGTGCTTCAGTATGGTCGAGCCGATGGCTCAGGACCGCGACGTGCGCCTGGTCTCTCAAATCGAGGACAATCTGCCCCTACTGAATGCCGATGAGCGCGCCTGCCGCCAGATTCTGCTCAACCTGGTGTCGAACGCCATCAAGTTTAGCTATCCGGGCAGCACGGTAAGCGTGACCATGAAACGGCAGGGCCAGAGCCTGAATCTGTCAGTAGTTGATCAGGGTGTCGGCATGACCCCTGAATCGCTGGCCCGCGTCGGCGAGCCATTCTTTCAGGCGCAAAGCGGCCTGGCTCGGCCCTATGAGGGCACGGGGCTGGGACTGTCTATCGTCAAGGGTCTGGTTGACCTGCATGAGGGGACGCTGCGCGCCATGTCCGAAATTGGAGCGGGGACAACTGTGACAGCCTTGCTTCCCATAAATGGTCGAGCAATAAAGACAGAAGAGACTACTATCGTCACCCCATTCCGCAGAGAACCGGCCGCTGAACGTAATACCACATGGCAAGACGAAAAAAGAAAAGCGCAATGACAACAAGCATACTCACCCGCCTGCTCCTGGCGGCAGGCAGCGCCATTGCGGCTTGGCTGGGCCGCGGCAGTCTTTGGATCCTCTCACGCTATATGCGGGCACCGCTGGCCTCGACCGGCCTGATGGCTATGGTGACGCTGACCGCGTTGGCGGGTAGTAATGCCTTGTATTTTCAGAGCAGCCGCCATCCCGCCCCGTTCTTTTCGCCTGGCCAGAGCGTGCCGGTAGCCAATCTGAAACCGGTCATAGCGCCCGAGTTATCTCCGCTGCCTGCCGAACGGACAGCCATTCCGGTGCTGCTGGAGACCAATCAGACCACCGGTAGCGTCACTGCGCCCGCGCCCCGCATTCCGGCGGCTCCGGTTGGTAATCGCGAGGTCTTTGCTATTCAGAAAAAGCTCACTGAACTGAATTTTTTTGGTGACGCCGTTGATGGCTTTTACGGGCCCATGACTGCCAATGCGATTCGCGCATTTGAAGAAAGCCATGGCTTTGAACCCACCGGTGCGCTGACTCCGGCCGTGGTCGACGCCATCCTGCATGCTGACTCCACGGGTATAGCTCCCGCGGTTCACAAAGCCGCCAAGATCGCGCCGCTTCCCGCGCTCGTCGCCATTCATCCCGCGCCCATCCAGCAGGCAGTGGCCCAGCCAGTGCAGCAGGCGGCGATACAGCCCCCTGCACAGACCCAGGTGATCGCGCGCCTGCCGACGCTCAGTCCGGTCGACAACGCCGTCGATGCGGTTGGCAACGTCGCTGCCCAGACCATTGATTCCATTTTGGCTGCCGTCACCATGACGCCCGCCGAGCAGGGCTCGATCCCTCGTTCAGCGATGGCGCTGAGCAGTACGGCACAAGCCATGCCCAAGCCCGTTCAGGTGGCTTCGCTTGAGCCCATAGCCGCGCCGGTCAGCGCATCGGCCTTACAACAAGCCGCTGTCGCCAGCAATCTGGCACCCGCTAACAATGTGGCTCTGGTCGCCCAGATCCAGCGTGGGCTGGCCAGCCTGGGCTTTTACCATGGTTCAATCGATGGTCGACCCGGCGACTCGACCGCCCGGGCTATTCGCGAATTCGAGAATTTCCACAGCTACAAGCTGACCGGGGAGGTCAAACCAGATCTGGTCGATCTGCTCCGTAATGCCGGCGCGTCGATTTAGGTGAGCCTACTGCGCAGCGACATCTGGTGTAGCGTCTTTATTCGACGGCACAACGATCTGGGGCATATGTGTGTGGTTTCTCGGCGCGGCGATCCGATCGCCGGCCAGGTGTTCATCGAAGTCGATCACCTCGATGGTACAGCGTCCCTCTATACCCCGGCGCCCATGATTAGCCGCACCAACGAGGACGCCAGTCTGATGTTTCAATCGCGGCTGAACCGCAGCGAATCGGCCAAAGTCCGCGACAGAATTGCCCGCGAAATCAACTTCGATCCCGACCTCTGGGTGCTCAATCTGGATCTTCGCGGCGACGACATTGGTATCGACATCGTCAAATAGACGCGACCCAGCGAGGCCGGCGCATAAGCTTAGCTAGCGCGCTTGATGCTAATGCGGGCAAGGGTCTCAATGGCCTGTTCCGCCACCGAGTTATGTGCCGGCGTTAAGGCCGACGACGTGCGACGGCTGGTTTCGGTGAAAGGCTTGTATTCTGGCTTGGCCAGTTCGAGTAGATTGACCTCACCACGCCAGGCGCTCATCAGATAAGCCATCGAATCGGGGGTGACATTGCCGAACATGGTGGCGAAATCGGCCAGCGCCAACGAGCGATCGGCATCATGGCTGGTAACATGGATCAGTACTTTGAGCCCGTCATAGGCACTGCAGCCAAAGGCCCGCAGGATGACGAACAGGGCCGAGCCGGTGACTTCATGAGCGATCTGCCCGCAGCGCACATCGTCCAGCCCGGTGATCTGGCTGAGTAGTTTGGTAACTTCGGGCCGCCGGTTTTCCGAATATAGTTTTATCAAGGCCTTGGTCAGCTCGGTATTGGCGACGGTGAGCTGTTCAATGGTTTTCTTGATCGGGGCGACCGGGGTTTCGCGATGCGCGAAGGCCTGAATCACCTTGAGGCGATCGGTGTCGGAGAGATCAAAGAAGGCCGGAGCCAGCAGGGCAGCGTCAAAATCGGCGCGCTTGGCCAGGGACTCGGCGACCATGTGGTCCATCTGGGCCGAACGGGCCAATGCACTGAGATAGGCGCCGCGCGGCACGATCAGGGTATTGGCTGCCAGCGCCCGGTAAACCTTGCGCGAATTCATCTGGAATAATTTGGCCAGCACCGCATTAGACAGGTCGGTGCGGGCGGCAATGGTTGCGGCACCCGGCACGTCATAGCGCGCCACAATGCCCAGCATAGTCGCCTCGGACAAGTCTTTGGCGCCGCTCAGGAAAGTGTTGAGGTCTTCGCCGATATTGTCGACCACCAAGCGCTCCAGCGCCGGGGATAACACCTCGGCGCGGCCCAGAATGGCGGCACCCTTGGCCTTGGCTTGCGGTCCGGCGACGGGAAATAGGCGGCTCGCTAGCGCTTCAAACTGTTCCATTTCGGGAGCAGTGGCTTTGCCGCGGCGGGTATAAGCGTCGCATACCGCGATCAGAAGCGTGTTCGTCCGGTCCACGCCGCCGGTTTTGATCAGCAATTGAAATGTCTCGTAAGGTTGAGAACCAAGCATTTTTTAAGAACTGTCATTTCGGAATCGCATCACATTTGATGCGGCACCACCATTGCCGCCAATTCGTTAGCAGACTATTAACCTTGACGATCTCTTAATGGAGATTCAGAGCCAACACCGCCGCTCGGAGTCTGCTATCGTGATCAAATATCTGATCCTTTATGGCGCTTGCGCGCTGATCTTCTTCTCCCCCCTCGATTTTATCTGACTCTCTAAATCATGGGTAAGGGCTTCTATCAGCGCGAGCTCGGCGCTTTGCTACTGCCCAATCCCAATCTGCTGATCGCCGGCCTGTTCTGCCTGGCCTACCTGGTCGGTGTTATAGCGCTGGCGGCCGCACCCGCCCAAGGCGATGTGCTTAAGGCGCTACTGTTCGGCGCTATGCTTGACCTGGTTGCCTATGGCAGCTATGACTTGATCAGTCTGTCGATCGTTAATGGCTTCACCCCGGCCGTCGCCGCAGTCGACATGGCCCGAGACACCTTCCTAACCGGCATCAGCGCCGCTGGCGGCGTCTGGCTAGCCAGAGTGATCACCTGATCACTCCTGCCCGGACAGGATCGGGCCGTCAACTATTTTGACGCCTCTTAACTTCCGTTCGCGGACCATCACCACCAGCCCGGCTGCCACCACGATACCAGCGCCCAGCAGCAAGATCGAGTCGATGAAGTGGCTGAACACCACCATGCTCAGCACGATCGCTCAGGGCAGCGCGAAATAGTTGAACAGCTGCACCGTACTGGCTGGCGCCATCGATAGCGCATAGATCATCAACCATGCCCCAGACATGTCGTGGCCATCATGGTCACCACCAGCGCCACATCGGGCCAGGCCATCGACTGCCAGAAGAACATGCCCACCGTGCTCGACAGCACCAGCCCGACAATCTCGATATAGGCGCGGCACGCCTTTGAGGGGTCATAGCGAAAAACCAGATTTCGATGATCAGCAACGCGCCGCGCAGCGTCTGCCACGCGGCATCTTGGACGACAGCGCCTACCGCCAACCAGCCTGCCGCAGCACCAGGATTAGCGCGAACAGCGCAAATCCCCAATAGCGCATTATCGTCACCTGGAACGGCGAATAGCTCCGCACCAGATGTTTGGAAATGGCATCCTGCACCCCGAACACCGCGATGGTGAACAGCGTCAGCGCAATGGCCCGGCCAACATTGTCGGTCTGGTTGTCGATAGCGGAAATGGACATGGCAAGCAGTCGCAACTGGAGAAACAATATCTCGCGGGGTCGGGCCGGCGGAGACAGCCGAGCGCTATCGCAAAGGGCGCGATTTAACCATGGTCCACGTGTTCAATCGAATTGCAATGGCCAACGGCAATGGCCGCACTACTCTGCTGTTGCAGACTATCAGCACCAATGCGAACTATTGATCGCCAGCCATATGCCGTCTAGCGTGTTCAACGCATTGAATAATCTAGCCAAAGCGGCCTATGGTCCGCGCGTTAAGTCCAAGTTCCCAGTATGATCAATTCATCCACGCCATCCCTCGCTCTACCCGTCGCGCTTGTCACCGTCGCGGGCGACCGTATCGGTGGCGCTATCGCCGCAGCCCTGGCCAGCGCCGGCCATGCCGTCATCATCCATTCTCGCTTCCGCTCTGACGCCGCTGGCGCTGCTGGCGGCACAGCAGTCATCGCCCAGGCCGACCTCGCCGACCGACCCCAGCGCGCCCGCCTAATCGTCCAGGCTTCAGAGCCCCTTGGTCCGCTCAGCGTTCTGGTCAACAATGCCTCGGTGTTCGAGCCCGACAGCGCCCGCGATCTCGACGAAGTCCTGCGGAGTCGCCACTTTGCCATCCACGCTGAAGCCCCGATCTTCTTCGCTCGCAATTTTGCCGCCCAGCTTCCCGCCGGCACCCGGAGCAATATCGTCAACATCATCGATGAACACGTGCTGCATCCAACGCCATCCTATTTCAGCTACACCCTGTCCAAATCCGTGCTCTGGACCGCTACCAGCATCCTCGCCCAGTCCCTGGCGCTAGCCATCCGCGTCAATGACATCGGCCCTGGCTCGATCTTGCCGCATACCCGCCAGGATCAGGCGGCATTTAAAGCTAATCTCCAGTCCTTGCCCCTACAATCGAGCGCCGATCCCGACGCCATTGCCCAGGGCGTGATGATGTTGCTGGTCACCCCCTCGATGACCGGCCAAATGCTGGTCCTCGACAGCGGCCAGCATCTGCAATACCTGCCCCGCCGCGCCCCACGTC
>JALBVE010000003.1 GCA_025050575.1 Candidatus Devosia symbiotica | reverse complement strand
GGGAGCAATCGCGTCCTTGAACTTCACCGCTAGGATAGTTCGTGCCTGCTGATCGATGAAGGGCCACTGGCCGATAGAAGACCGATACCATGCTGCATGCGATCCGCGAGGAGCAGCGCGAGCTGGCCCGGTACTACCATGAGGAAAAGCTCGAGGCCGCTAATCGCGCGAAGACCAATTTTCTTGGCCATCTCAGCCATGACATCCGTACCCCGCTCAACCACATTATCGGATTTGCCGATCCGATGCGACACCAGACCTATCGGCCGCTCGGTGATGCGCACTATGTGGACTGTATGCAGTCGATCAAACGCTCGGGTGAATATCTGCTGGCCTCGTTCGCCGCTATTTTGGACCTGGCCGAGCTTGAGGGTGGCTGCAATGTGCTGCGGCGCGATGCGGTACAGATTGACAAAGTACTCTACAGCGTCATGCAGCACTCTGCCGGCCTGGCAGCCCGTGCCAGGCTGCGCCTTGAGGTCAGTCAGAGCTGCAGCGCCATCGTGGAGGGTGATCAACTTGGGCTAGTGCGCATGATTTCCAATCTCGTGGATAACTCGGTGTGCTTTACTCCGCCCCCCCCGGGGGGGCAGATCACGCTGGCGGCCTTCGCAGCCGACGATGGCGTGGTGCTGGAGATTACCAACACTGGGCTTGGCATGAACGCAGACCGCCTGGCCAGCCTGTCGCAATCCTTTGCGCTGGGTGGCGCCACCTTCACCCACGACGGCGTCGGTCAGAGCCTGGGCATCTCGATTTCGCAGACCATCGGCCAGTTGAGCGGCGGACACAAGATCATCAACTCCAACCCCTCGCTGGGTACGACAATGGCCATCTCCCTGCCGCTGCATACCAACAAGATACCTGTCGCTGCCTGACACTCAACCGGAAATGGCACCAGGCAAACAGAATGCTGCGAAATGCCACGCTTGAGGAGCGGATTGCCTGGCATATCGCTCACGCGCAGGGCTGCGGCTGTCGCAACATGCCCGAAATCGTCAAGCGAGCATTGGCCGAGCGCGGCATCGAGCCGTCTAGACGCCCGACCGACTAAAGCGCGCGCACCCTGTCATACCATTCAGCTGCCGCGGCGGTGACCTCGGCACGCATGGTGTCAAGATCGAGCTTCAGCCGCTCGAAATCAGGATAATGCGTCAGTCCAGCCAGCAATTCCTTGAAGGCATTGGGCCAGGGTTCGTCCTTGAGCGGCTGGACCAGGGCACAACTCATTACCTGCAGCACGGTCGAATAGACCCCGTGAATAGCGGCTAGCCGGCCCCCTTCGGGCACCAGGCCGGTCTCGCCCAACCGGTTCAATACCGGCGCGGTAGCCGCTTGCGGCATGACAATGGTCTGGCCGGCGATCAATTGCGCCGACTGAACGATGAATTCGAGATCGACCAGGCCGCCCTCGGCCATTTTCAGATCAAAAGCGTGCCGTGCCGGCCGTTCCTTGGCCATCAAGGTGCGCATAGCCACCACGTCGTCAATGGTTTTGACGACGTCGCGGGGACGGGAGATCACCGTATTGATGGCGTCATCTATGACGAAGCCAAAACTGTCATCGGCCAGCACGACGCGGGCCCGGCTGAGAGCCAGATGCTCCCAGGTCCAGGCATTGTCGCGATGATAGGAATTGAATCCGGCCAGACTTGTTGCCAGCGGCCCGGCATTGCCTGAGGGGCGCAGACGCATATCGGCTTCGTAAAGCACGCCCTCGGCAGTGGGGGCGGTGATAGCAGCCACCAGACGCTGGGTGAGTCGCGTGTAATACTGGTTGGTACTGAACGGCTTGTCGCCATTGGATTCGCCATCGACGGCGTCGTAGAGCAGGATGAAATCGAGGTCGGATGCGACCGTCATTTCACGACTGGCCATCTTGCCGAAAGCCAGCAGGGCTACCGTGCCGCCGGCCATAATGCCATGCCGCCTCTCGAATTCATGGCGGACACTATCAAAGAGGCGGTTCAGCAGGGTTTCGGCCAACGCCGTGAACTGCTCGCCGGCACCACGCGCATCCATCGTGCCCGAGAGCAATCCGGCGGCAATGAGAAATTTCTGCTCCTGCCCGATGATGCGGGCGCGGTCGATGACCTCTTCATAAGAACGAGCATCGGCCAGAAAGGCATCAACCTTGGCGACCAGGACGTCACGCCGGATAACATCATTGGCAAAGGCCGGGTCGATCAGCCCGTCCATGACGTGAGCCCGATGGATGACCGCTTCGGCCATGCGCGGCGCCGAGGCCATTAATCGCACCAGCAAGATGCGCAGGCTGGGATGATTGCGCAACAGCGCGAATAGCTGCACACAGGTAGGCAGGCGCGAAAGAAAATTGTCGAACTTGGCCAGCGCCGTATCGGCATTGCCGGCATTGCTCAGCGTCGTCAGCAGTGCCGGCAGCAATTCGGTGAGATGGCCGCGTGCTGCCGAGGTCCGGGTCGCCGCATAGCTGCCATAGTGCCATTTTCGGACGATTTCGAGGGCCTTTGAGGCATCGCTGAATCCCATGGCGGTCAAGGTCTCGAGCGTACCTGGATCGTCATCGTTGCCAGTAAAGACCAGATTGCCCTCGCCGCTGCCCAGACTTTCGCCCTTGGTAAACAGCTCGGAATAATAGGCGGTGACCAATTCAAGCGCGGCGCGGTATTTGGCCTCGAACCGGCGCAGATCAGGCTCGCCCATTAGACGCCCGACGACGGCGATTTCGGCAGCGGTCGCAGGCATGATATGGGTCTGCTCGTCGCGCAGCATCTGCAAGCGGTTTTCGACGGCCCGCAGATACCAATAGGTCAGGCTCAATTCGGTGGCGGTACGTGGCGTTATCCAATTGGCATTGGCAAGGGCGGCCAAGGCATGGGCCGTCGGCCTGACGCGGAGGGACTTGTCGCGCCCACCGGCAATCAATTGCTGGGTCTGGGTGAAGAATTCGATCTCGCGAATGCCACCGCGCCCCAGCTTAACGCTGTGCCCCTCAACGCGGATATCGCCGACTTTCTTAGCGATGTTGATCTGCCGCTTCATGGCCTGGATATCGGCGATGGTGGCGAAGTCGAGATGCTTGCGCCAGATATAGGGCGACAGCTCCTTCAGGAAGGCCTCCCCCACCTGCCGGTCACCAGCACATGGGCGCGCCTTGATCCAGGCGGCCCGCTCCCAATTCTGACCGCGGCTCTCATAATAGGACAGCGCTGCATCGAACGAAATGGCAACTGGGGTCGAGCCGGGGTCAGGACGCAAGCGCAGATCGGTGCGAAACACATAGCCATGGGCTTGGCGGTCTTCCATCAGCCCGATCAGCTTCTGGACGATGCGCGAATAGGTTTTGGTGGCCTCAAGCGGATCATTGAGGACGCCCTTTTCGAGGTCGAAGAACGCCACAATGTCGATATCGGAGGAGTAGTTCAGCTCCTGGCCACCATGCTTGCCCAGCGCAAAGATGGCCAGCCCTGAATTAGCGGCGTTGGCTTGGCCGGGCGACAGGGTGAGCAGGCCGCGCTCGGCGGCCTGCCGCATCAGCAGGTTGAGGGCAGCGTCAAGGGCAGCGTCAGCCAGATCGGACAGTGCCGCGGTGGCCTGTGCCGTGGTCCAAACCCGGCCGGTTTCGGCGACGGCCGCCAGCAGCGCCGTGCGGCCCTTAGCAATGCGCAGAACGGGCGCAAGCGCAGCCTCGTCGGTCGCGGTGCGGCCGGCTGCTTCGACTGCCTTAATAATGTCGATGAAAGCCCCATCAGGCGTATCGGCCAGCGCGGCGGCTAGCCAATCGACATTGTCTTGGGCCAGCACTAGCAGATAGGGCGCCGATTCCAGCAGCGAGCCCAGGGCTGGCGTGGCCCAGTCGAGCGCCTTGCGGTTAGCGTCCGATAAACTAGCCAGCCAACCGCTAAACACCGGCGTCTTGATCGAAGGTAGGGCGTTCAGTTTTGTCACCATGCAAAATGGATAGCTTGGCGCGCTAGTAGCGGCAAGCGTTACCTCAGGCGCGGCGAACCCAACGCAGAGGTCCAACGCGTCAGGCGACGGGCAAATCGATCACCGCACGGGCACCGGGGGCGTTGTCCTCGACACGGAAATTGCCGCCATGTAGCCGGGCCACGGCGCTGACCAGAGACAGGCCCAAGCCAGAGCCGGCCTCGGAGCGGCTCTTCTCAAGACGGACAAAGCGCTCGATCACGCGCTTGCGGTCGGCTCCGGGAATGCCAGGACCATTATCGGCTACCTCGATCAGCACCCGGCCATTGGCCTGACGCAGGCCAACAGTGATCCGCCCGTGCCCCTCACCAACCGGCTTGGCGTATTTGACGGCATTTTCGAGCAGGTTGGCCATGGCCTGGCCGATCAGTTCGCGATTGGCATGCACATGCACGTCCTCGGCTATTGCCGTTTCCACCACGATACCCTCGTCCTCGGCCACCGGTCCATAGAGCTCGGCCACGTCGGCGACGATGGTGCTGATGTCGATATCGCTGAGGGCGCCCGAAGGCGCCCCGGCCTCGGCACGGGCGATCATCAACAGGGCATTGAAAGTCTGGATCAGACGGTCGCTCTCGGCAATGGTGGTCTCGAGCGCCTGTTGGCGGGTGGCATCACTGGCACCGTCACGCAGGGCCGTCTCGGCCTGGTTGCGCAAGCGGGTCAGCGGCGTCTTGAGATCGTGCGCAACATTATCTGTGACCTCCTTGAGGCCCTGCAACAACTGTTCGATGCGGTCGAGCATGGCATTCAGATTGGTGGCTAGGCCGTCGAATTCGTCATTGCGCTTGGTGACGGGCACGCGCTCCGACAGATTGCCTAACATGATTTTGGTCGAGGTATCGCGGATGGTATCGATCCGGCGCAGAACCCGCTGCGCCGTCACGCCGCCAGCAATGATCGAGAAGGCAATGATGCCTAGAACACCGAACAGGAAGCTCTGGATGATGATGGCGGAAAAGCCGCGCCTCTCCACGACGTCGCGCCCGATCACCAGGCGCATACCGTTGCTCAACTCCACTGAGCGCACCACGGCATAGCCAGAATTGCTGGGTGGCGGATCCTGCCCCTCAAGCTGATCGGTCGTATTGATCAAGGCGTCGGCGCGCTGGTAATCAAAGCCATAGGTGCCCGGCGTCAGCAGCACTTCGACGGGGACATCGCTGACATTACCCAGCAGATAAATGCCTGACGGGTCGCCCAGATAGTAGACGCCCGGACCGGGGGCGCGGGAGACGCGGTCCACGGCAAAGCCGAGCGCCCGCACCCCCTGATTAGTGTAAATATGTTGCAGCACCCGCACTTCGCGTTCGATATCATCGGTCTGCTGACGTTGGATCGAAACACTCGACTGCCAGCCGATAAAGGCCAGGAGCAGGATCGAAAAAATCCCGAAGATCAGGATGAAGGTCGCCGTCAGGCGGACCGTCGAGGTGCGCCAGAGCAGGGCAAAGCGGGCCAAGCGATGCAATGGACTACTCGCGGATCATGTAGCCGGCGCCGCGAACCGTCTGCAGCAATGGACTGGCATGACCCTTGTCGATCTTGGATCGCAGGCGTGACATATGGACGTCGATGACATTGGTCTGGGGGTCAAAATGATAGTCCCAGACATTTTCGAGCAGCATGGTGCGGGTTACCACCTTGCCGGCATTTTTCATCAGATATTCGAGCAGGCGAAATTCGCGCGGCTGCAGGAGGATGACTTCGCCATCGCGCTCGACCTTGCGCGAGAGACGATCAAGGCTCAGCCCACCCACAGCATAGCTGGTGGCGGCCTCGGATGGACTAGAGCGGCGGGCTAGCACTTCGACCCGCGCCAGCAATTCGGTAAAGGCATAGGGCTTGGTGAGGTAGTCATCGCCTCCGGCGCGCAGACCGATCACCCGGTCATCGACCTCGCCCAGCGCGGAGAGAATAAGCACCGGGGTCTTGTCGTCCTCGGCGCGCAGCGACTCGACGATGGACAAGCCATCGCGGCGCGGCAGCATGCGGTCGACGATCAGCACATCATAATCCATGCCCGAAGCCATGGCGTAACCGATCTCGCCATCAGTGGCGTGATGGGTGATATGCCCCGCTTCATCAAGCGCCTGCATCAGGTAGCTCGCTGCTTCGCGATCATCTTCGATCAGCAATATTTTCATCGCGGCCCCCAAAGTTGATGTGACGACCCGACGCTGCTTGAGTGCAGGATGTGGGGCCCATCGTCCCCTCCCCCTAAAAAAAAGGGGGGGGGGATCAGGGTGAGGGGTTCATGCTCTTGGTTCAAGCCTCAAGTTTGAACCCCTCACTCAAAGTGGCGGCCAGGGCAGATTGCCTCGGCCATGATCGACGTTATTCGCTCAGCGGCAGACCGATGAAGCGGACCTCGCCATCACGACTGGCCTTAACCAAGGCGGTATTGAGCCCCTTGGCCTTGACCTCGGTGATGGCAGCTTCGAACTCGTCAAGGCTGGCCACCAGCGTATTGTTGACCTCCAGGATGGCATCGCCAACGGCGAGCCCCTTCTTGGCGGCCGCCGAGTCAGGATCGACGTCCTGGATCAGCAGGCCACCGGTGCTATCAGCATTGGGCACCAGGGTCAGGCCAACGCTGGACTTGCTAGGCATTGCAGCAGGCGGGGTCGGCTGGGTCTGTTCCTGCGCGGCAAGTGCTTCCTCGTTGAGGGTCTGCAGCTTGACCGACAGCTTGGTCTCGGCTCCATCGCGCCAGATGGTCAGCTCGACGGTGGACTCTGGCGTCTTGCCGGCAATAGTGCGGCTAAGGTCGAGTGCGTCGTCGACCAGATCGCCATCAACAGCGGTGATAATGTCGCCCGACTTGACGCCAGCAGCACCGGCCGGGCCGTCAGCGGCCGGCTCACGCACAATGGCGCCCTTGGCGGTCTTGAGGCCAACACTATCGGCGATATCGCGTGTCACGTCCTGGATCGAGACGCCCAGATAACCGCGGGTCACCAAGCCCTTGTCGATCAACTGCTGCACGATGCCCTTGACGGTGGCAGCGGGAATAGCAAAGGCGATACCGACATTGCCGCCATTTGGTGAATATATAGCGGTATTGACGCCAACCACTTCGCCCTTGGTATTGAAGTCAGGGCCGCCCGAATTGCCGGAATTGACCGCCGCGTCGACCTGCAGGAAGTCGCCATAATTGGAGCCGCCAATATTGCGGCCAGATGCGGAAATCACGCCGACCGTGACGGTACCGCCAAGGCCGAACGGATTACCCATGGCTACGACCCAGTCACCAACGCGGCTCTGCTCGGTCTCAAACTTAACGAAAGGCAGATCGGCGCCCTCGATCTTGAGCACAGCCAGATCGGTACGTTCGTCAGTGCCGACGATTTCGGCGACTTTTTCGGTGCCATCATCGAAAGCCACCGTCACCTTGGTGGCGTCCTTGACGACGTGACTATTGGTGACGACGTAGCCATCAGCCGAGATCACAAAGCCGGAGCCTGCGGCCATGTACTGGCGTGGCTTGGGCGGCATATTAGAGCCACGACCCCGCTGTCCAAACTGATCGAAGAAGTCGCGGAACGGATGGTCAGGCGGCAAATCAGGGAAATTGAAATCGAATTGGCGGCCGCCTCTCTGGATGCTGTCGGCGCTTTCAGTGGCTTCAACAAGAATGGACACAACGGCGGGTTTGACCGCTTCAACCAGATCGGCAAAGCCGGGATGAGACTGGCTCACATCGGGCACGACAATCTGGGCAGCGTTCTGCACCTGGGCATTGGCGGTCTGACCGGTGATGGCATAGGCGGTCAAAACACCGCCGATGCCGATCATCAGCGCCAGAGCGGACACCCCGAGCCAGCGACTGGTACGCTTCAGGATGGATGGGTGCATCGTGAAATAATCTCCTTCGGGCAAACCCTCAATAGTCTGCGGTTGAAGGTATGGAACACCCAATCTTTCGAAGAAATTGCACCCACATTAAGATTTGGCAATGTTGACGGCGACAATGCGGCAGGCGGTTCAGTCGGCCGCTGGTGTGTCGAGACCGTCGAGCGCCGCCTGCTCATCAGCGCTCAGTCCTGGCTGGGGTCTGTCAGTCCGGCGACGCCCCAAGACCAGCAGCACCAGCAGGCCTCCGAGCAGCAAGGCCGGGGCGGCGATCCAGAGCAACAATGTGTGATCGTTGACCCGTGGATTGAGCAGCACGAACTCGCCATAGCGGTCCACCAGATATTGCCGCACGGCTTCATCGCTGTCGCCCGCCATTAGCCGTTCGCGCACCAGAATGCGCAGATCTTTAGCAAGGTCGGCATCACTGTCGTCAATCGACTGATTCTGGCAGACCAGGCAGCGCAGCCCGGCGGAGATATCGCGGGCGCGATGCTCAAGCACCGGATCGTCCAGCATTTCGTCGGGATTGACCGCAAGCGCGGCCCCGCTCGGCAGCAGCGCCATGGTAAAGGCAAAGGCGCGGAGCCAGATCATTCTGCCAGCTCCGGATTCAACCGGGCGGCGCGGCGCGGCGCACCAATGTGCACCCCACGGTCGATCAGCGAAATGATGCCGGCCAGCGCCATCAGCAAGGCCCCGATCCAGATCAGAGTAATGTAGGGCTTGTGCCAGATGCGCACCACGTGGGTGTCCTCGAGCGGCTCGCCCAATTGCAGATAGATCTGCGAGAAGCCGTAGGATTCGATAGCCGCCTCGGTGGTGGACATGCCGTTGGCGACATAGATGCGGCGATCCGCCAGGGTATTGCGCGTCCCGCCATCGGGTGCGGTGACGGTAAAGCGCCCCTCATCAGCCGTGTAATTAGGGCCCGGCACCTGCTCATAGCTGTCAAACGCGATGGTAAAACCGGAAAGTTCGACGCTTTCGCCCGGATTGAGCGTGGTCACCAGTTCGGTCTGCCAGGCACCGGTCGAGACGATGCCCAAAACCGTTAGGCCAATGCCGAAATGGGCCAGAGCCGTCGTAAAGGCCGAACGCGGCAAGCCTACTAGACGCCGCCAGCTTTGCTGCAGCGGCAGGCGGCCAAGCCCGCTGCGCTCAACCAGTTCGGCAAAAGCACCAAAGGCCACCCAGAAGCCGAGAAGCAGGCCGAGCGGCGCCAGGGAGATCGACACTCCACGCAGGGCCGAGATTAGAATAGTGAAAAAGACCGCCAGCGCCGCAGCGCCGATCAAGCGCTGTGCAGCAGCCACTACGTCGGCGCGCTTCCAGGCCAGCAGCGGCCCAAAGGGCAGCACCAGCAGCAATGGGGCCATCAAGGCACCAAAGGTGAGATTGAAGAACGGCGCGCCCACCGAAATCGTGATGCCCGTCAGCGCGTCGAGCAGCAACGGATAAAGCGTGCCCACCAGTACGGCGCCCACCGCCGTGGCCAGGAACAGATTGTTCAGAATCAGCGCGCCTTCACGGCTGACCGGCGCAAACAGACCGCCCTGCCGCAGGGAAGCGGCGCGCAGGGCAAATAGGAAGAAGGCACCGCCGATGATCAGCGCCAGCAGGGTTAGGATGACCAAGCCGCGCGAGGGATCGCTGACGAAGGTATGGACCGAGGTCAGAATGCCTGAGCGCACCAGAAATGTGCCCAGCAGCGACAGCGAAAAGGTGATGATGGACAGAAAAACCGTCCAGATTTTCAGCGCATTTCGCTTTTCCATTACCAGTGCCGAATGCAGCAGCGCCGTGCCGGTCAGCCAGGGCATGAAGCTGGCATTTTCTACCGGGTCCCAGAACCACCAGCCGCCCCAGCCAAGCTCATAATAGGCCCAGTAGGAACCCATGGTGATACCTAGGGTCAAAAAGATCCAGCTCAGCATAGCCCAGGGACGCACCCAGCGGGCCCATGCCTGATCGATGTGGCCGGAAATCAGCGCGGCGATGGCAAAGGAAAAGCAGATCGAAAAGCCGATATAGCCGGCATAGAGAAGCGGCGGATGGATCGCCAACCCCACATCCTGCAGCACCGGATTGAGGTCATTACCCTGCAAGGGAGCGGGAAAAACGCGAAGAAAGGGGTTGGAGGTAAAGATAGTGAAGCTGGCAAAGGCCGCCGTCAGCAGGCTTTGGGTGGCCAGCACTAGGGTTAGCAAATCATTGGGTAGGCGCCGGCCAAAGGCGGCGACCATAGCGCCAAAGGCGACAAGGATGAAGATCCACAGCACCATGGAACCTTCATGATTGCCCCAGACGCCGGAAATCTTGAACATCAGCGGCTTGAGCGAATGCGAATTATTGATCACTAGCAACAGCGAGAAATCAGAGGTGACAAAGGCCTGGATCAGCGCCAGGAAGGCCACGGCCACCAGGATAAATTGCAGGACTGCTGCCTGGCTGAGCACCAGCGCAATGCGGGCGCCCGAGCGCCAGAATAGATAGCCGCCAATCGTCGCCATAGTGGCGATAGCAAAGGCTAGGACAAGCGCGAAATGGCCGAACTCGATACTCATTGTGCTGCCGTCTCTGGCCGCCATTCGCTGCTGGCCTTGAGTGTTTGGATGACTTCCTTGGGAATGTAGTTTTCATCGTGCTTGGCCAGCACATTGGTGGCGACGAACTGGCTATCGGGACCCAGGCTACCCTCGGCGACCACCCCCTGCCCCTCACGGAACAGATCGGGCAGCAGTCCCACATAATGCGCCGTTATCTCGGTCGCGCCGTCAGTCACGATGAAGGTGTTGTCCTGCCCCTCGCGCACCCAGCTGGCATCCTTGACCAGTCCGCCCAGCCGGATCGGCTGGCCGATGGCGACGTTGCGGGCGATCACGTCGGAGGGCGAATAGAAAAAGACGATCTGGTCGCGCAGGGCTAGCAGCACCAACGTGGTGGCAAGCACCAGCACCAGCGCCAGCCCGCCAATCACCACCAGCCGCTTCTGCTTGCGCGTCCAGCCTGCCTTGCAAACACTGATTGGTATGGTCATAGGGAATTTCCCTTGATGGTGAGGCCAGCGTCGAGCGCTAGCCTGTCGAGATCGCTGCGATCGAAGGCCTGCGGATAGGCCGTGACAGCCGTGTCAAAGGCAGATTGTGCCTTTTCGGTATCGCCGAACACCAGATAGGCGCGCACCAATTGGGTCCACTCCTCAATCGTGCCGCCCTGATCGGCTAGCCGTGTGGCAAGGCCAGATACCATCTGGCCGATCATCTCGGATTCCTGATTGCTAAATGGGGCTGCCTGATCCTGAGTCGGGGCGACACCATTGTTCTGCGCTACCACGAGCCCCTCCTGGGCGGCCGGCAGCCAGGGTTCGTCGCCCCTCGACAAGGCCAGGACGTCGTTCCAGGCGGCGATGGCTGTGGGATAGTCGGCCTGCCGGGTGAGTTCGGCGGCAATATAGAGCCGCGACAGCACATGCTGGGGATCGCTCGCAGCGGCGCTGCGCAACAAAGTCATGGCCTCGGGCGAGCTGGCGCCCTGTGCCTGCAATATTAGCGCTTCGGCCAGCTTGGTCTGCAGGTCGACGGTTTCGTCTGACAGCGCGATGATGCGGCGATAGGCGGTGACAGCGTCGGCAAAACGGCCCATCTGCACATAGGCCGGGGCAATAACGGTCCAGCCGCGCAGATCGTCGGGATTGTTGGCCAGCGCGGCCTCGATGCGGGTAAAGGCGTCGCCTAGAACCAGGGACTGGGCGACCGTCTGGGGACGATCGGCCAAGGGCTGGGCCGGCAAGTCGGGACTGCCCAGCCCGGCATAGACGGCAAATGCCAGTGCGGCGATGCCGCCGAGCCCGGCCAGTAGCGGCAAGCGACCCAGTTCATGACGGACTGGCGTGGCTTGTTCGGCTTCAGCCTTGAAGCGCATGACTTCGCGCGCCAGTTCCCCCTTGGCCGCCATGGCGTCGGGCTCGCTCAGCTTGCCGGCAGCCAGGTCGACATCGATCCCGGCCAGCATAAGGCCAAAATGGCGGTTGCCGTCTGCTAATTCGGGCTCAGCCGCATTGACCGTGCGCGAGCCCGCTGCGTAAAGAAGGGCAGCGCACGCAATGATGGTGACAGCGATGGCGATAAACCAGAAGATCATGGGCCACGGAAACTTGGCGCCGACGCACGGCAATACCAGGTCATCTATAACCAAAATGCGGCGAAAAATCACCAAAACACCCACGAGATTGGTGGACGCATTGCCACAGGCAGGCGCTGGAGCATGAAGCAAGGCCGTACGCCGCTAGCCCGCCTGCTGGTCTCGGGACATGGCAAGTTGGGGCTGTTCCAGAGCGAAAGCTAGGCAGGGCAGCGCCTGCCGCGGGGCCTGGATCTGTCGGTGACGACAATCACCCGCCCGCAAAGCTGAGCCATGCTGGGGATTGCTGTCCCCGAAACCGTCAAGCTGATTGCCTGGGGTTGGCAAGCGGGCCTCGTTGGCGTGTCTGGACCCGATCCAGCTCGCTACTCAGGCCGAGGGCAAGCAGCGGCTGGGGGATATGCGCGATATGACGGCTGCCTATGGACTGGTCGTTGAGTGCACGCCGCTAAATTATCTGGGCAAGAATCGGGACGGCGTGGTCTGCGCGGCACGGTCATGCTGCATTGGGACATGCTGGAACCGGCACTGGACAATTGGATGGCGCAGGCCAGCGTTCGCCGCCTTGGTCTGGACACGCCGCTCCGATGGTCGCTCGAAATGCGTGCTGGCGGACGAGATAATCGAGATCGGCCAGACCATTTTGGCTTATGATAGCGCCATTCTCAGCCATCTATCCGAGACGATGTGGCCGGCGCTGTTGCAGCGTCAGGTAGCCAGCTCCATTCTGACTACGCCGGGCGCGCTGCTGGCCGCGCCGGTCATATACCCGCTCAATAGCGGGATAATGCTCAATCAGCGGCCGGGGCTAGGCGTCATGGCTTATGGTATTGAGCACGATGGAAGCGTTGTCCGCGCGACTGGGAGACATCCTCGGCAGGCCAAGATTCTTGCAGCATGCCGGCTAATCCTGCTATCTGCGCCTGACCACCAGCGATGGCGCGCCGACCCTCGGACCGGGCCGGCGGGCACGGGCCCCGACGTACTGGCCGGTTTTGGCATGATCGGCGCCTTCATGGCCTCGGCCATTGCCCGCTGGCTGTCAGGCAAGGACAGTGAAGCCGAAAATGCCTGGTTTGGCGCCTGCCTGCTGGATCGGAACGGCAATGACGGGCCGGTCAGCGATATCGGATAGGCAATATGAAGGGGCAGCCCAACCAACTGGCCGCCAAAACCGCCGGACCGCTGGCCGGCAGTGCCATTGATCATGGTCGGATACTGCAATTCCGGCTCGACGGCCGCACCATCAACAGCTTTGTCGGCGATACTGTGCTCAGCGCCGTCTTGGCTGCGAGCATCGATACGATTGACCGCCGAGCCGATGGGCCGCTGGCGCTCACCAGCCTGGTTGCACCCGCGATCATTGCTGCGCCGCTAGCCAAGGACACGCAACGGGCAATGACCATGGAACGCACCCTGGCCACAAACGGAGCCGACTATGTGACGCTGGCGCCGCGCCGGGGACTTACTGCATTCGACGCGGCGCGCCGGCTGGTCACACCGATAACCATACTGGGCGTGGATCTGCGCCACGCCGACGACATGGGACAACCTTGGACAGGCGGAGTTGGAGCAGTCGAAACGCCGGCTGATCTGATCGTGGTAGGAGGAATGGTGTCGCCAGCATATCGGCAGCTGTGGCTAGTGCAGATGCCGGGCTGAGCGTCATTCTGCTCGAGACGTCGCTGCGCCTGGGTGGCTATGCCTGGTTGTTTGGCACGCTTGAAGGCGAGGAAAGTGCTGGCGCCAGTTTCCTGCGCCTGGGCTCGGCCATGGCAGGCTGCGACGGCATCACAGCACTCACCTACGCAAAGGTGTTTGCCGCCCGGCCCAGGGCGGTGCGGGTCCACATCGCCGACAAGGCGAACACCATGCCCTCGGCGCGACTCGTGGATCTGCATGCCCATCAGATTGTCATCACCACCGGATCGGTTGAGCGGCTTCCTGTATTTGCCGGCAATCGGCAGCCGGTCATTGTGGGGGTGCGCGAAGCCTATGATCTGGCTCAACATTATGGCGTGTGGTACGGCCAGTCTGCGCTGTTCGCCACCGCTAGCAGCGCAGCCTACCGGCGAGCCATGCTGGTTCATGACGCCAGCATTGCCGTGCCCAGCAGCATTGATACGCGCCCGGAACCACAATCGCGCTTCATTGAACATTGCAAGGCTTATGGCGTCACCCTGGCGGCCGGCACCATCATTGCCCATGCAAGACGCCCATCGCAGGGGCGTGGCCTGGATGTCACCCCACATCTGGCCATGGAAGGTTTCACTCGTGACGAGCTAACACTGACAGTGGATCGACTGGTAGCCTGTGGCGGCTGACAGCCCAAGCTGGACCTGTGGCACATGGCCGGCGGCATCAGCCAGTGGAATGTCCAGTCAGAGCGACTCGAACCCGGCATCGACTCGCAGGGCATTGCCTTGACTGGCAATGCGGCGGGCTATATTGGCCACCCCGCCTGCCTGGAGAGCGGGCGCACCACTATTGATCAACTGTTGGGCTGATCGCCAGCCGATATTACTGAACTGGCGGTGGATACGATCTACGAGACCCCCCGACGCGCCCTGCCCATCACGCCCGTCAGCGATATGGACTAGCTGATGCATTCGGCCGAGGCGCTAGCGCGCCGCAAGGTATCAGCATATTCGAGGTTGAAACGCACTTAGGCTATCTTAATGCTGGCGTCCAGGCGCGCGGCAATAACGGGATCGGCTGGGTTCTGCCGGATCAGATCGAGATTGCGCTACAACTGCATTTCAAGCACTTCGCCAGACTGGCTCCAGGCCTGATCGAACACGGCATTGAGGGCCATCGAGGCGCGACATTCCCGCACCGTCGCCAGCAGATAGATATCGCTAATGGCGGCTAGGAGCTTGTCGTTGTTCAGCCTGTCGGTATTGAGATCGCGGCCGCGGCGCAGGACCTGGTTGAGATCAGACATCACTTCCGCGCAATCGCGGCTCGATGCGATCGGAAACCTGCTTGGTCAGCGTCGAGAGGATAGCGGTCCACTGGTTATCGCGCTTGAACTCGATATAGCCCGTCAGCTCGCACACCAGACGGTGAAATCGATCCAGGCCGCGACAGATTAGGTCAATATCGGCAAAGACCCCAGAGGGCTGCAGCACATGGATCTGGTTTTGCGCATGCGTCAGTATGGCGTCGATAACAGGGGCAAAGCCGCTGCGCGCAATCGAGAGTTCGCCGGCATTGCTCTAAAGCTTGATCACGGTGGTGACCAGGCGCGTCGGGTTGGCGATCTGACACATGGCGGCATGAAACATGCAATGCAGCCATCGGCAGATCGTTCAGCAGCATGGACTGCAGCGCAACACCGAGCGCGGAATCTTCGCCAATGGCACTGATGGCTTTTCCAAGGGCCGTCGCCTTAGCCAATAGCAGACGACTACGCAGCGCATTGAGCAATTGCGGCAAAGCCGCACGGGCCTCGTCGCTGCCCAGCATGGCCCGTAGGCGACGGCTGGCTTCAGGATCAGCGTCGGCCTTAGCCAGGGCTTCCTTCATCCGCGCCATGACCTTGGGTATTTGCGGCTCGAGCAAAGCGGCCGTCAGGCCGCCATCGGCAATTTTATCGGGGAAAATGAAATCGGAGGACAGGTCGCGGCAAACCTAGGTCCAACCAGCCACAACATTGCTGCGGCGAGTCGATCCCTGGAACGAAAACGTGGCCGGATCTTCCACGATGATGGCATCAAACATATCCGCAAACACCTGCACAGGCGAGCGTACGACGCCCCCGGATGGCCGGACAACAGGGGCTGAGGGATCAGTCTGGTTTGCAGCTTAGGACATAAGAGTAGTCGGTCTGGGAAGCAATACTGCCCTGAGTCTATAGCTCGTTGGTAAATAATCCATACCGCTCGGGCGACAAGTTGACGGTTACGCGGCGCCCTTTTCGACCGTCCAATTGCCATTCTGCTCGCGGCAGGCCGTGCCTTTCTTGACAAATTCCTGGCCACCGGTTTTGACCGTGTGGGTGAAGTCGCGGCAATCCAGATTATTGACCCTGACATAGGGGCCGACCGCAACAAAACCTGTAGTGCCCTTGATGCCAGTCCAGGCGCGCGGCGCGCCGGGGCGGCCGAACTGCAGCGCATAGAACTGGGTGGCGTTGGCGGCTGCCACATCATTGGCCGACATCATCGCCAGCGCGCCGACATCGACAAAACCGTTCGACACGCTCGTGGTGGCCAAAGCCTGCGATGTGGCCTGGGCGGGGTTGGCGATCAGCGGCGCGGCGAAAACCGGCGCAGGGACGGCCACCGGCGGCTGCGCCACCTGATTCGATCCTATGCTAGCGCAGGCGGCCAGGGTCAGGGCAACAAATGGGGTAGCAAGGATGGCGAAGCGATTCATATTTTTAGGCCTCTACATGGTTGAAAGGTATTGTTGGTGCAATACGGCGAAAGTGCGTCAGTCGGGCGGCCGAGCGGTGGCACCCAGACGGGCCGTCGGCAGGCGCAATGCCACCAATAGCCCGCCCAGTGTTGAACGATCCAGATTTAGCGTGCCGCCGTAAACATCCACCAGTTCCTTGACGATATCGAGCCCCAAGCCACTGCCAGGCGTTTTCTCGTCGAGCCTGACACCGCGGCGCAACACTTTGAGGGCGTCCTGCTCGCTCAGACCCGGTCCATTATCGTCAATGCGGATCAACAGCATTGTGCCGGTCTCACCGCGCTCTGCCTCCAGGCGCACCTCGACCAAGCCCTTGGACCATTTGCAGGCATTGTCGAGCAGATTGCCGGCGATTTCCTCAAGATCGGTCTCATCACCGCGAAACCAGAGCAATGCGGCATCGACCGGCTGCATGGTAACGCTAACATCGGGGTGGATTTTGCCCATCACTCGGGTCAGCCGCGTCATGATCGCAGTAGCGTTGGCCTTCTTGCCGACCACTGAAGTGCGCGCGGCCAACCGGGCCCGCTTGAGATAGATCCCCACCATGGCGCTCATCTTGTCGCTTTCGGCCAGCACCACATCGGCCAGCGCGCCCTTGTTGGCGCCCGCTTCATTGCGCAGCACGGCGATTGGAGTCTTGAGTCCATGAGCCAGATTGCCGACCTGATTGCGGGCGCGTTCAATGATCTGGACGTTAGAGCGCAGCAATTCATTGATCTCCTCGGCCAACGGCGCGATTTCACGCGGATAGGTGCCGGTTACGGCCGCGCTCTCGCCTTCGCGCACGCTTTCAATGGCCGCGCTGAGCCGGTCGACAGGACGCATGGCAAAACGGGCGACGATAAAACTCATGATCGCCAGCATCACCCCCACCGCGCCAAGCACAATGAACGCCTGACCGCGGAAATCGCCTACCAGTTCAAGGATTTCATTGAGATTGCCGGTGACGATGATCTCATAGGTCTTGGGCGCTATCGTCACCGTTCGCTCGACCACCCGCAATTGGGTCCCGAAGGCATCATTCATGATGGCGGTGGCGCGTCCGGTGCGACTGGCCGGATCGGCAATCTCGGGCATGGTAATGCCGACCACCGAGCGGGACAGATTGTACAGCGTGCCGTCGGCGTCACGGATCACCCAATACCAGCCCGAGCGCGGACGGCCAAAGCGTGTATCGGTTAGGGCGATGGTGTCGCTTTGCGGATTGCCGGTTTCGAGCAGCGCTCCGGTCAGACTTTCAATGTGAAAATCGAGCGTTTCGGAGAGTGAAGTGTCCAGCGCGCGCGAATAGAGGTCGGTTAGCAGAAAGCCGGTGGCGACCAGCGCCAGGATAAACCAACCCGCAGACAACCAGAACAGCGATGCGGCGATCGAGGCCTTGCGCATGGACAGGATGCTCAGCCCTCGGCAATCTGGTAGCCTAGACCGCGCACGGTCTGAATGCAATCTTCAGGCAGCTTTTTGCGCAATCGTCCGACAAACACCTCGATGGTGTTGCTGTCGCGGTCAAAATCCTGATCGTAGAGGTGCTCGGTCAGTTCGGTGCGCGAGATAACCCTGCCCTTGTGGTGCATCAGATAGGTGAGCAGGCGCAGTTCGTGGCTGGTCAGCTTGACCGATTGACCTTCAACCGTGACCTTGCCTGAGCGGGCGTCGAGACGAACTGCCCCGGCCACGATCTCGTTGGACGCCAGGCCGGCGGCACGGCGCACCAGGGCGCGGATCCTGGCCAGCACTTCTTCCATGTGGAATGGCTTGGCGACATAGTCGTCGGCGCCGGTATCGATGCCCTGCACCTTGTCGCTCCAGCGGTCGCGCGCGGTCAGCAGCAGCACCGGCGTGGTCTTGCCAGTGCGGCGCCAGGCCTCAAGCACCGACAGGCCATCCATTTGCGGCAAGCCGATATCGAGCACGATGGCATCATAGGGCTCAGTATCGCCCAAAAAATATGCCTCTTCGCCGTCAAAGGCAACGTCGACGGCATAGCCGCCTTCCGTCAACGCCTCTTTGAGTTGGCGATTGAGATTGACATTGTCTTCGACAACGAGAATTCGCATGACCTGGCCCCAGATGCCGCTCTTGCGGCTATTGCGCTTGCAGAACCAGGTTCTGTGCTTCATCCGAAGACGTCAGCACGCCGATGTGGTATACGAGTCGCCCGCCCTCGTCACATATCGCAACATTGAGGATTTTGGCGCTGCCGTCTATGCCGGCGCTGACCAGCACGGCAGCCAGCGACTTGATCTGCCCGGACGACACCGCTTCCTGGATCTGACGATTGTCTAGACAGGCCGCATTAGCCGCACCCGATTCATCCAGCCCGAGGCTCAGCACTAGAACGATGGAAGCGAGGAATTTTGCGAGCGTTGTTTTCATGGGCGCAATCTAGGGTGCGCTAGCTGAATGGGACATGAATGAGGCACGGCATGCGGTCGGGTCAAGATTTTTGTGGCCAAACCCCGCCAATTCCTCTTGCCCATCCCAGCATCGCCACCGATAAACCGGTCTCATGCCCGTCCGATATCCCTCTTGAGCCCCTTATGCAAGAAGATCACAGCCAGCGCTTCCATGATCAAATGGCTAGCCGAGCTGCTGTCGAGTGCCGGCAGATCAACGCCAAGCACCTGTGCGATGCCGGCCAGCAGCATAATGACGGCGGTGACATAGGTCTTAATGGCCGTTCAGAATATCCATGGTTTTACTCCGATTGATTGGGATGGATGAAACGGGAAATGGACCGACCGCGGTCGCAGAGGGCGTCGATCAGGCCGGCGGCGCCTTCGAGTGCGATGCGGGTCTTGATGGCGTTGAGTGTTAGCGGGCCGACGGCACCATCCACCCGCACGCCCAACGCAGTCTGCAGCGTACGGACAGACCGCCCGATCGGGCTCGGAATTGACGGTGAAATCGAACAGCGCCAGATCCAGGCCTGACGACATGCTGTCAGCTTTGCTGGCTTGCCAGTAGCCACTGCGGTAAATCCGCGCCGCTTTGGCCCATTGCAGGCTCCGTACCTCGGTCTTGGCCAGCGCCCACGGGCGAGATCTGCCGCCAGCGCAAGCCAGGGTCTTGCGGGTAATGCCTAGATTGGTGGCGCCGCCGGGATCGTTGGGATGGTCGGCATAGCCGCCCTCATGCTGCAGCACGGTCTCCAGACAGATATCAAACCGGCTTCTAGCCATTCAATGCTCTTGTTGCGGGATGGCCGGCGCCGAGAACGGGACTGAGCTGGGCGACCGTGAAACTGAAACCGGCCGCCGGGCCGCCAAAATCGAGGATTTGCTCGACATTGGCATTAGAGTGCGCCGGGCAGCTGGGTTTCGATGACCCGCTTGATGGTCACCCCGTTCAGAATGGTCAGCCGATAGGCCTCAAGCACCTGCTCGAGCAGCGGTTTGGCCAAGCCCTAGCCATCGCCATCGGCCCGGCTGCACCAAACTCAGCTCAGGGTGATATCGCCAGAAGGATCACGGTTGGCTTGCAGATGTACGGGCGGCAACGGCAGGGCCGGTGCGGGATCGACCGCCAGTATCAGCGCTGTACCGGTGATATCGCTGTTGCCGGTATAGCTCCAGAAGCCGGGCGTCTCGCCCAGCCAGGCCGGTTCTACCGCCAGCGTAGCGGTCCGGTCATCAAGCACCATGATATGGGCGCCGGCCGATGCCGGACCCATGATGGGATCGGCGCCATCGAGCCCGCGCAGCAGATTCTACAGCCTATAGCGTCCGGGCGCCACCAGGCTGGCACTGGCAAAACCAACGACCTCCCAGCCACTGGCATCGGTTTCGATCGCTAGGCGATTGCTGCCTGCCAGCACGGCCAACGGCTCGGCGGCGGCTAGATGTCCGGCATAAAGCGTTATCTCGACGCCGGCTCCACGATCCCACACAACGTGATACGGCGAGTCTGCCCGTCGCGGATATCGCTGATTTCAAACGGACTTTCGGCCAGTCCGGCAATCGCCACAAGACTGCCGGGTTCCAATGCCAATCGAGCAGGCGGCAGTGCGAATTCCAACGTTTCGCGCCGGGCGCTTTGCGCGTCGAGCAGGCGTTCGGCGCCCAGCCGGGCCGCGGCTCCGTCGAACACCAGCGCCATTGTTTCACCGGTTAAGGGCCCGTCGGCCTGCGCCATCTCCGTCATCGTGCCGGTGAGATAATCGCGTTCGCGATCGACAAAGCTCAGAGCCAGTCGCCCCAGCAGTTGGCCGGGTCACCACGCCGCCGCGATAGGCTCGGCGCGTCACCCTGAGCCGGCTCTTCGGCATCGAGCGTGGTGACCATTCTGCTGCCGGGCTCGAGCCAGATGCAACCCACCAGTGCGGTTGCGCAGGCTCTGCGCGCTGATGGCAATCAGGGGAGCGACTCCAGCGCCGCTCGGGCTGTGGCAGCCGTGTTGAGCACGTAACCGATCACGAAAGGCAGCGCCGGTTCAGCGATCAGCGTAACCCTGTGCGCGGCAGCAATGGCAACGGCCAGTGCGTCATTGGCCAAGCCGCCAAGCCGCCCGGTCAGCCAGTGGCCATTGCGGTGGTTGACCCCATCGGACCAGACGGCGTTCAGCGCCCGAAAGGCCAGATAAGGCCGTGCATCCCAGGTCCAATGGTAGAGACGGTCGATATCGACCATGCCCGGCGGATTATCGGCCCCATCGCGCAAGAACGCCTGATGCGCCCGCAGCACCCTGGCGCTGGATCAGCGGATCGGACAGGCCGCTGCAAAATAGGGGCGGCCGCTTTCGGCGCCCTTGTCGTCACCAAAGATATTGGGCTGGTTGGCACCCTTGTCGACCGCGCCGCAGCCGATCTCGGTGAACTAAATCGGTTTCGAACTCGGCACCAAGGCGGTCGGGCTAACATCACGCACGCCGCCCGGATGATCATGGTAAAACTGGCTCCACCAGTTCCCGACATCCCTAAAGCGCCAGACCCAGGGCTCGCCATAGGCGCTATTGGTGATGGAGATGCGTAGCTGGCTTTGCCGATCAGCGTCGCTGACATAGAACCAGTCAAAGCCCTCGCTGCTGGCAATATTGCCGCCCAGATAGGCCAGGGCGTGCCTAGAAAAGACGCACGCCGCGTCCACCACCGCATTGGCATTCATGGCACTACCGCCTTGCCGTCGAGCGCATCGCCATGGCGCGGATGGCGCAGCACATAGTCGCTGCCCGAAATATGCGGAAAGCCACGAAAATTGACGGCATTGGCGAATTTCTCTGGCAGGCCGCAAAGCGGCGATCGCATCCTGCCGTGACGCTGAGCGTGTCGCCGGGCGTCACTCAATCGCTAATCCTGGCCGCAAAACCCAGCACATCGGCACTGCCGTGCCAGGCATGGCTGACCACCACGTCGAACAAGCCAAGCCGTTGCCCGTCGCTCCAATGCGCCACACCAAAGGCGAACCAGCCCTCAGCGAACGCTTTAAGACCGGTCACTACCACCCGGAACAGATCGTCGAGCGCAGTCACGTTGGCAAAGCCCTGCAAGGCAGGCGTCGCCAGCGCCACGCCACAGCGGCTATCGCCGAGGCTGGCATCACACAGGCTCTGATAGATGCGGCTGTGAGTGGCATTGAGCACCTGCTGAGCCAAGCGCAATTCGGCGCGAAACAACCCGTCCTCGCGCACGATCTTGCCAATAGTGTCGCGGCGCAGCAGCAGGCGCTGGCTGATATAGCGCCAATTAACGCGCTAAATCTCCACCATGGCGCCGTCATAGCGCCCAAGCAGAATATCGTCCTCGCTGATGGCTGCGCTTGTCAGCACGCCGAACACTTCGCTGGTCTGCACCTGTGCTCCCAGCCGCGCCGGGACGTCGCCGCCATCCAGCCCATTGACGGGCGCATAGTCGGTGCCATCAAAGGCTAGCACGCCATTATGGTCGGTGAAGCCCAGCATCACATCATCGCGGCGGATCAGTCTCCAGCAATGGCGTAGCGTGGTTTCGCCCTGTGCGATATGGGTGGCAAAATCGGTGTCGAGCATTCTCATGGTAGAATCTCGATCAATGCCAATGGTCGGCACTTTGGCATCATCAAAGCTGGTCAATTCCACCATGCAACAGTATGGCGCCGAGTTCAGCCTCGCTTGCAGCAAAACTGCGCGCGTCGCTGGCCATGATATTGAAGGTCACATTGACCGCGCTGCCGCTACAGGGGCAGCACAGCTTCGGCACCAGCTTCACCCATCACGCCCAGTCCCTGCCCGAGGGGGAAATAGCTGAGCACGGCGATCACCCTGCCCTTGGCAAAGGGGGTGACGCCGGTCAGCGCCGGATTGGTGGCGATGAACAGATTGCCTACCAACCCTCCGACTAGATCGCCCAGCCGCTTGACCACCGCCTTGAGCGCAATATCGGCAAAGCTCTTGGCGATATCGCCGAGCAGGAATTTGAATGATCTGCTGTCGCTCAGCGCACCGCGAAAGGCATTGCTGATGGTTTGAGACACCCCATTGGCGAGATTGCCAATGCGTTCGAGGAGACTCCGTCAAGCTCATCGGTCAGACTTTTGGCAAACGGATCATCGACCATCGGGAAACCGCTCCATCAAGCTGTTGAGATCGTCGCGGCCCAGTGGCCCGCTCCCCTCGCCCATCAGGGCTCCCCCAGACCGAGGCCAGCTCATGCGGCGTCAGCACCGAGAAATCCCGGGCTGGCAGGCGCAGCACGCCGAAGCCGAATTTCATCGCCGCCGCCCAGGGAAACGGCGTCATGCCGGCTCTCCAAAGGTCGTCCTGAGCAGTCTGGCGGCGATCTTGGCGGCGCCCTTGGCCCGCCCTCAATGCTCAGCCGCGCCAAATCGTCATCGCTGATGGCATTGCCGCCGCGCAGCCCGGCGCCCAGAATGGCTGTCAGGTCGCGCGCCGAAACCAGTCCGCTCGAAACCGTTCGGCTAGCCTCACCAGATCGCCGGCCTGCAGCCGCGCCTCCAATTCGGCCAGCGCGCCCAGCGTCAAGCACAGCGTCAGCGTCTCGCCGCCAACAAGGACATCGATTTCCACCCGTTGGGTGATCGCCATATTCTTGGTCCCTTGCTTGGCAAAATTGGTGTTGGTACCAAGCGTGACCCAAGTATCGCGATGGCGATCAGATCGCGGCAAAACTCAGTTCGCCGGCGCTTTCGAGCGCTAGGTCGAAGGTCACCTAGCCGGCATGATCGCCGGAGAATTCCAGCGCCACGATCTGGAACGGGCCGGTGACGGTGCCGAAATCGGGCAGGATCAGTTGCCAGTCGCAAATGGTGCCAGCAAAGAACAGGCTGCGGATCTGCGCGTCCGAGGCATTGTCCTTGAACACCCCGCCCCCAATTCGCGCCAGCGCCCGGCACTTTCCTGATCGGTGGTGTCGACGCTGGCCGCATTGAAGACGAGTGCCCTGGTGCGCAGCCCGGCCACAGTGAGAAAACTGCCCGATCCGGTCTGGTCGGGCTTGAGCAGCATATCGCCGCTGCTTTGAGCGGCCATTTTTGTCCTTTTTGATTGAGAATTCTGGAGACATCCCCTTTCTTGCTCTCCCCGCCAGGGGAGGGTGACATCGGGGATGAGGCGAAATCTTGCCATAGCCACCGGCTTCACCCTCCCTCTTGCGGGGAGGAAAACAAGATAGAACTTGGCACTTCGCCAAGTCCGTGATCGAGCAGGAAGGGGGTATTTCGGCTCTCGCCAGCCCTAGCCCGATGCGCTGAACACCCGGATCGCCATTGCCGCCCGGGCCAGTCCTGTGCTGTCGTCGATCACGGTGTTGGTGCGCACATGGCTGATATGGCTGAGCACCAGCCCCGCCGCGCTCAGTCCTAGCGCCACTGCCACCACTCGCTCGGCTATGTCGAGCGTCCACTGACGGCTGGGCTGGTCGCTCCAGCAATGCAGCACCAGGCGATGTTCTTGCCCCCTGGGAGGGGGGGAGATCACCATTCACCGCATCATGCCGAGCGATGCCTACAAAAGGCGGCGCCCGGCCGGTAGGTGCGGCGTCGAACACGCCATCAATCCCGACAAGAGTCCCGAGCGCCGCATCGGTCTTGAGGGCGGTGACGAGCGCACTCTGCAATAGGCTGATCGGGTGCATGGCCTAGCCCGTGAAACTGATTTCCCTGCAGGTGCAGCTGAGATAGGCGCCAGCGGCCATTGAGGTCGGCGGTGCTGATCACGTCCAGATTTCGCCCGCGATAGAGGATATGGTCGCCCGGTTTGATATCGGTGCAAAAGCGCAGCACCACGGCATCCGAAATCGCCACTGCGCGGCTATCAGCGCTGGTGTTCTGCCGGCCACGCAGCGAGCGGATTCAGGCCCAGACACTGGTCAGCGGCACAAACACCGTGTCGCGCCCGCCGCCGGATTCGCTGTCCATCTCGCGGCGCTTTAGCTACACTCGATCGGTCATAGTGCCGATGAGGGGAACGAGCTCATTCATAACCGCACCCGCTTGTGGTTGGCGATCAGCCGGTCAAACCCGGTCGGCATCACCGCGCCAGATCCCGCCACGATCACTGCATCGCGATGCTCGTACCAGATGCTCGTACCAATAGCCGACTAGCAACAGCAGGGCCTGAACGATATCAACCGGCATATCGGCAGGGTCGGTGCCGAAGCCGGCGACATAGTCGATTTCAATTCCCTGCCGCTCACGCAGTGCCGGCATACCCGCCACTGTCGCAGGCAGCAACAACCGGTCCGGTTCACTCAGGAACTAGGCTAGCAGCACCGCAAGGCCTACCCCGCCGCGGTCATGGGCCATGATCTCGGTGACACTGATGAATGGGGTTATTGGCAACCTGCCCATCCAGTCATCGGGCCAGGCGTCAAGCACCAGCCGCCAGCTCTGGGCCAGCGGTGCCTGCCCCGTCACCCCCTCGACATGCAATCGCGCCGCGCCGATCAGCGTCGTGATCAGTCCGTCCTCGACTGTGTCATCGACCTTGAGAAAAGCCTTGGCCGCGATAAACGAAACCAGCTCCTCGGCGGGTCTCGCCAGAAAATTAAGACGTCATTTTCTTGGTCTTTTTGTTGGGTTGCACCGATTTCTCAGTCGTCATCCCCTGGCGGGGAAAGTTAAGGATAGGGAAAGCCTAAACATTCGCGCTCCCACATCCTATCCCAGCCTCATGACTCGTCTGCTCGAGCTACACAAGCGGTCCCCGCACGGCAATTTTGGTGCATTATCGTGAGGCGATCAGATGGAGACTGGGAACATGACACGACACGTTCTGGTGCTGAGGGGTCGTTTGGGCAAGACCGCTTTTGCCGAAAGCCTAGCGCTGCGAAGCGGCAGTACCCCAGCCTATCTGGCGACCGCCGAGGTGCTTGATGGCGAGATGCGCGACCATGTCACCAGCCACCAGGCGAGCAGGGCCGGACAATTCGCCACCATTGAGGAACCGCTGACGCTGTCCAAAACTCTGATCAAGACGGCCAAGACGCATGATGTCATTCACGGTCGACTGTCTAACGCTGTGGATCACCAATCTGCTGATTTCCGGTGAAAATGTCTCGATGCAGGCCAACAGGCTAGGGCAGACCCTGGGTCAGTTGGACCAGACGCGCATCATTCTGGTGAGCAATGAAGTCGGGTTGGGGATCGTGCCGAACAATGCCATAGCCCGTACCTTCCGCGATCTAGCCGGCAGCGCGCATCAACGCCTCGCCGAGATCTGCACGACGGGATAACCGATCTGGGAGAGCAGCTGGGGCGGGGTAGCCCTGCCAATGTTCAAGAATCAGAGCCAGCGGCGCGATAAAGGCTTGCATCAGATCAACCTAACGGGTTCAGCGAGGCCCAGCAGGGCGTCGATATTGAGGTGTTGTTCCAAATGAACAGCGAGATCATCAAGCGTCTGCTCAATGCTGGTCTCATAGGCAAAATCAGGACTAGCGACATTGCTCAGCACGGCACGGCAGAAACTGTCGACGGCGAACAGGCCATGTAGGCAAGTGCCCTGCACAAGCCCATCGGCGCTGATAGCGCCCTCGTTGACGCCATCGATTTGCGCAACAGGCCCCTAGGTGACTCCTATATGCATGTGGTAGCCAGCAATGGCGGTGCCTGAGGCGAGATGGGTCGCCTGTTCCACGCGCACTTGCTTGTCCGGCAAGAGCGCCGTCTGAACGTCGAGCAAGCCGAGCCCCTGGCTGGTTCCGGGCACGCCTTCAATCCCGTCCGGATCAGCAATCGTACGCCCGAGCATCTGGTAGCCGCTACAAATGCCGACGATCTTATCTCCGGCGCGGTGATGGGCAGTAATATCGATGTCCCGGCCATTGGCGCGCAGCGCAGCCAGGTCGCTGCGCGTGGCTTTTGAACCGGAGAGAATGATCAGATTGGTGTCGCGTGGAATAGATTTACCCGACGGCACCAGCATCAGATTGACGCCCGGCTCGGTACGTAGCGGGTCGAGATCGTCAAAATTGGCGATGCGCGGCAATTGCAGGGTTGATGGATTGGTAGCCTATCTGCGCAGCGCCAGCGTTGAACGTCTGGTGGACGCCACGCATCTCTATGCTGGGACGATTTCGGCCAATCCCATTGCCGACGCGCTGGCCAGCAGCGTGCCACTAGTGCGCCTTAACGGATCGGGACGCCGAAATGCAGCGCGACGGGCAGCAGCAGAGGGCTGGATTGCTTGCGCATATGGTGGGCAATGCTCGATTCTATTCTGGCAGCGCTGGTGGCGATCAACATCCTGTGGTCGGGCTAGGGCGTCATCCGCGACAGCGTTGGCGGGTTGATGGATGTCGCCGTGCCAAAAGACATCCAAGACACAATCCGCGAGGTTATCGCCCTCAATGCCGAGGGGCCATTGAGGCCTATGATATCCGTACGTGGCAGGCAGACAAGATAACCTTTATCGATTTCCACCTCGCGGTCCCCGGCGCCATGAACGAAGCCAAGCTACGTGAAGCCGTCCGCGACGTGCAGATCGCCATCCATGCCGAGCCCGAAAACAAGGCCAAGCACGCCGGTATAGTGATGGTCTGACGCGCGAAAGTAACTTCGCTCTGCGGTCGCGCTACGCGCAATTTCACGGCTATACGCATCACCATCATCGTCCTGCCTGCTCTCTTTGCCCTGCCGCTCTGGCGCAGGGTTGGGCGCGCTATGACAATGCTCGGTTCGGATACAGTATTGAGGTGCCGGACGGCTTTGTTGGCCAGGGCGAGAGCAACAATGGCGACGGGCAGATTTTCGTCCTGCCCGGGCGCGCCATAACGCTAAACGTCTGGGGCGGCTGGCTGGGTGATTTCGATAGCGAGGTCGCCAGCTGCATGGCGCAGGATGCCGCTGATGGCTGAAACCAGACCTATCAGGCGGCAACGCCGCGCTGGACCAGCTAGTCAGCGATTGCTGGCGGACAAATTCTCTATCAGCGCCTGATCGCGCTTTGCGAAGGCCAGAGCTACGCTGCCTTCCGCGCTGAATATGGCGCACGTGACCGGGCCGATATGGACCCAGTCGTTGAACAGCTTGTTGCGTGGCTGCGTGGCAATGCCTGCTAGAATTCGATCCCGATCTGGGCTTTGACGCCCGAGCGGAAGTGGTGCTTGATCTCGGTCATTTCGGTGATCAGATCGGCGATCTCGATCAGTTCATCCTTGGCATTGCGGCCGGTGACGATGACATGAGTATCGGCCGGCTTGTTCTTGAAGAACTCCACCACTTCCTTGATCGGCAGATAGTCGTAGCGCGGGCAGATATTGAGCTCTTCGAGCAGCACCATCTTGTGGTTGGGGCCCAAAATCAGCGATTTGACATGCTCCCAGGCCTTGCGAGCAGCGGCTAGATCACGCTGACGATCGGCGACATCCCAGGTAAAGCTTTCGCCCATGGCGATGATTTCGTAACCGGAGACCCGCAGTGAGCCCGGATCCCAGACCGGCTTGGCGCCAATCAGGATCATGGCCTGGGCGATGTCGTCGCCGCTAGTGCGCATATTAGCGGCACCCCAGACCGAAAGGGCGACCGAGCGGAGATGATGGCCATGGTCCTGTAGGTGGCGCAGAACCAGGCTTTCGGCAGATTTCTGGCCAAGTTTCCAGGTGATAGGCGTGGGCACGGCGCGGTTGTCGACCGAGTCGAAATTGCGCCCGGTAGGCAGAACATTAAGTCGGCCGCGCAAGGGGGTGCCGAAGGGGTCGAGGGCAATGAATTTGCCGTCCAGACCATCGAGCAAGGCCTAGATTTCGGCGGGTCTTGAGGCGGCGAGGCGCGGACGGATGATGGTTTGGACGGTGTGCAATACGGCGGGGCGGGGATCCATTCTGAGTCAGGCGTGCGGGCGCCGGTGACCAGATCAGCGACGATGGCTTCGAGCTTCTCGACGCCGCCGCCAACGCTGCGGGTCACAATGTTGCCACCGGGATGAACGGCGGATGACTGATGGATGAACGAGCCGGATCAAGGTTCGCCGAGTTTGGCGGTGAGCGGGTCAAAACCGAGCTTGAGATCATCGGCGAGAGCGCGGATCAGCGAGTTATCCCCGGCCCCTTCGCCGCGTGGTACCTTGGAGAGCGCGACAATCAGATCGCGCTTAAAGATCGTCCCCGCGGCGACTGGCCGAAGATGTGCAGGCCCTCGCGGATCTGGGCTTCCTTGAGCTCGCAAAGGAAGTTGTCGATCTTGATCAAGGCCTGCGTCTCGTCCTCGGGCAGGCCGATATCGCGATCAAACCGGCTGTCGCGGGTGAAATCGAGGATGCGGCGCCTGAGATCGGCGAGGCGGCGGTCCATGCCCAAAGCGGCATAAAATATTCGTCGAGCAGGGCTTCTGGCTCCTTGAGCGGCCCATAGGTTTCGGCGCGGGTCAGCGGGGCACCAGATGATCGATGATCACCGCGCCGGTGAGCCGCTTGGTCTGGACGCCCTCGCCGGGATCGTTGACGATGAAGGGATAGAGGTGAGGCAACTGGCTCCAGAGCGCGTCGGGGTAACTCAGGTCATCGAGCGCTGTGGCCTTGCCGGGCAGCCATTCGAGCGCGCCGCGCTTGCCATTGTGGATCAAGGCGTGGGCGTCGAACTCGTGACGCAGCCAGAGATAGACCGCGATGTAAACGTGCGGCGGCACCAGCGCGGGATCGTGGTAGTTGGCGATCTCGTCGAGTTGATAGCCGCGGGCGGGCTGCAGCAGGATGGCAACATTGCCAAAAATCAGCGCCGGCAGATGGAAGACATCGCCGCGTATGAAGGGATCGGTAGATGAGTTGCCCTAGCGAGTGACGATCTGGTGGCAGATGGTGGTCGGGAGCGCGTCGAAGAGTTCGGCGTAATGCGCAAGGCTGAGGATAGCGGGAGATTGACCACGAGTCGGATTGGCGTTGGTAGGGCCGGATTGGAGGGCAGTTATGAGGTCAACCGAGGTCTGGGGAAAAGTCCCCTCACCCGCCGGCCGCGCCGCCGCTCTCCCTCAGAGAGAGGTGCCAGAGGGCTCAGCGCGTAACCCGCTGCTTCCAGCATCTTGAGGATTTCGACCGTCGAGGCCGGGGCGTTGTAGCCGACGCCGTTGGCAAGACGGCCGTCGCGGATGGAGTAGTTGGCGAGGAAGAGCGAGGGTGATTTTGCCGGCGCCGAGAAAGCCGGTGATGACGGTGGCCGGGATCTTGGCGATCATGCGGTAGCTCCTGCGAAATGGGTGGCGCTGCGCGTCGCGAAAATATCGCTTAGCTTGCCGAATAACGTGCCAAATAGCAGCCAGAACACCAGGGCGCTGCCCAGGGTGACGGCGGCAAATTCGGTGGCCAGATGGGCCAGCACGGCGCTCGGCTCATCGGGGGGGGCGGCAGGGGCGCCGATTATGTGAGGAACCAGAACTAGCGCAATGCCAACGGCGAAGGCCCAACTGGCGCGGGTCTTGGTTAGCAACAGCAGTGCGCCGCCAGTGGCCAGAACGGTACCGCTCCACCACAGCTAGCGCGCGAACAGATCATCGGTCGGCATGTCGGGTAGTTCGGGCGGCAGACCATAGGCCGGAGCCAGCGAGAAGGTGACGACGCCGGCCATGCCCCAGACAAAGCCGTTGGCAAAGCTAATCGGAATGCCAGCCAATACCGAGATCGCGCCAATGATCAGCGCGAAGCCGGCAGCGGCTAGAACCGTGGCCAGGCTGGTGTAGAAGGTGCGCTCGAAGCCATCCTGCGGAGCCCATTGTTCGGTCGCATCATGAGAATGCGCCGGTGTGCCTACGACAAATTCGCGGCTATCGGCGACGACCAGGGGAGCGGTTTCGGTATGGTTGTGATCATCCTCGCCCTCAAAAGTCTCAGCGTGCAAAATCAGCGGGGTAATGCGGGCGTATTGTAGCCCTGCCAGTACCAGGCGAGCACAAAGAGCTGCTAGAATCGCAGCAAAAAAACAGTTTGCGAAACATGTGATTTCTCTCGTTTGCCCTGCCCTAGTGGCAGAGAAGGCCCATGGCGCGGCGAGTGTCGTGCGCGCCATTATGCAGGCGATAATCGCTAGAAAAGCCGGCGTCGATCAGCAAGGTCAAGCCCAGCATGGGCGCCAGGACACTAGCGATCAGGCGCTGGGCGATCGAGAGAGATTGAAGGCCAGTGGCCATATTGGTCGTCGTATTCATGACAGCACCCTCCGTGCGCGGAATCATTTGAGCTCGAGACTCGGTTCAGTGCGCCGGCAGGTCTCCTGGCTCGCGGTAGAGATAGCGCCCTCGCCTTCCCGGCTTTCGCCAGTGGCATAAGAGCGCGCGCACCGCTTACAGTTGCGGGAGTAGCCACGTTTTTGCGCCCTAATGGGTACGTCGCACCGTGTTCCCTTTTGATCCCGCCAACACTACGGCCTTTAGGAACCAACACAGTTAGTTGTGTGATACGAACATCATATCACGGTCAATCATCGGGAGGTGAGACAGCATCAGGTCGCACAGGACAATCGCCGAGAAAGGGTAGCAAGCATGTGCTGCCAAGGCTCATCGGTTATCGAAGCCCCGGTCTCCAGCAAAATTGGCCGCGATTGACCGATGACGAGTGTCTCCAATCTTACCGAACTTGCCTGCAAAAATTGGTCCCAGACCACGATTGTTTCAGCGCCGTTGATGCTAATGCGTAGATTATCTCCGAAGCGGCTAAATTGGACATCAGCATCGGATTGGACAACCTCAAGGAGATCGTTGTCTCCGCCCTCGGCTGCTTCGGAAATGTCGTCGGAGCCGTCACAGGCACTGTAAAGATAGCGACCATTGCACGCTCCACCGACCAGAAGATCGGTACCCGGTTTTCCTATCGTCATGTCGGCGCTTTCAAGGCCCCAGATCTTGTCGTCACCAGCCAGGCCTTCCAACTTGTTGACGCCATCGCCATCGACCAATAGATCAGCAACCCGACCGCCCACGACATTTTCTATGTTTATGATCCTGTCGGTGCCAACGCCTTCACCAAAGCCAGTTGACTGGGCGAAACCAATGAAAAGGGATAGTGCGTGGCGCGCGTAGTCAATGGTATCAGTGCCGGCGCCATCATCGAATTGGCGTGGACCGTGGCCTCCCTGTTGGGGAGAACCTGGGTGGTTCCGAGCTATGCAAGTCCGGCAATAAGCAGACCGCCAAGCGCAAATAAATACGGCATTTGATTATTCGCCACGACGCCGATTTCCTTATTGGCCGATCCGCGAGGCGTTCATTCACGGATCAGAGTTCAACAGGGGCGTCGTCTATGGGCGGATAGTGATGGGGTCAATCAGCGTAGTCGGACTGTGGTAAATCATCTGGCCACGGATAGCCGACATTAATTCCGATGACGCGGACATCAAGTGTGACCAGCAGAGCCTCACTGGATGGTAGGGTGACTTCGCCGGCGATAGGGGTGGTGTCGACATCGGCCGGGATATCGGCCCGTAATGTCAAAGCGGACGCCCAGGCCCGCAGCCCGCGGGGAATAGGCCAGCTTGCCGGTGTCGAAAAATGCATAGCCACCATAGTCCCATCAGAAGCCGCCGATCATGAACGGTGCGCCGTTGATGGCCTTGACATCAGCCATACTCATATCGATGCGAACGCCTGCTGGTGCTGCCTGATCGGGAGCCAGATCGACATAGCTGATATAACTGCGGTTCTCCTCGTCCCGCCAGCCAAAGACCATCTTGCTGTCCGAGTCGTTGGGAAGCACCTTGGTACTCAGGGAATTTTCGCCCTCGGCGCCAGGAACCATGCCGGTGACGACATTGTCTTTGCCGAAAGTTTTAATCAGCAGCACCTCAGAGCTTTTTGGGGCCAAAAACGCCTTCACAGATGACCGTTTCAGTGCTCAGCCTAGCCTTTTCCTTGGCCCGGACCACTATCATGGCGGCTAGCATCAGGGCAGACGGGGGCTGTGAAGCGCGCAATGTGCTGGTTCCTTAAGAGCGGGCCGACAAAACAACTGCCATTAAAGCCAGATCCTCGCAAGACGGTCCACGCAAGCTAGCGCGACCGGCGCTTGACTGGGCGCCAGGCGGTAATGTTGGCAGAACGGGCACCTCAAAATTGGAGCCAGGAGAGAGGCTTCGAAAATGGGATTGTTTTTCGATTTTTTGTAATGTTATTACATGACCAACGATAGGATCATTCTGACGGTAGACTCGTCGTTGAATCGCCAAATGTTATTACATTACATCCACCTTCCGCTTTCCGCCGAAATCCGAGAAACGACAGAATGTCCATGCTTGAATCGCGCGCGCTCCACCGCCCTGCGCTCCAATTCCGCACCAGCAGGGCCAATCTGGCGCAGGCCAGTGCCTGGACGCGACTGCTGCTCATTGCGCCTGTGCTGGTGCTAATCTGGGTCATTCTGGGCTTTCTGGTGCGCGCATGAGTGCCATTAGTATCAATGATCTGACGCTTGGCTATGATGGCCATCCGGCAGTGCACCACCTCGATGGCAGCTTTGCTGGCGGTTCGCTGACGGCGGTGATGGGGCCCAATGGCTCGGGCAAATCCACCCTGCTCAAGGGCATAATGGGCGCCATCAGGCCGCTGGGCGGCAAGGTGGTTTTGGATGGGTTCGGGGTGCGCGACATCGCCTATCTGCCACAGATCGCCGAAATCGACCGCAGCTTTCCCGCAGTGGTTTCGGACCTGTTGGAGATGGGATTCTGGAAACGGCGCGGACTATTTTCGGCCATTCGCGGCGTCGATCACGGCGAAATGGCATTAGCGCTGGAGCAGGTGGGTCTGGTTGGCTTTGAACGCCGCAGCATCGACACCCTGTCGGGCGGGCAGTTGCAGCGTGCGCTGTTTGCGCGGGTCCTGGTGCAGGACGCACCAGTGATCCTGCTAGACGAACCGTTTGCCGCCATCGATGAGCGCACAGTGGCGGACTTTACGGCGCTGATTACCCATTGGCATAGCGAGGGCCGCACGGTGATCGCCGTGCTGCACGATGCCGAACTAGTGCGGCGGGTTTTTCCGCAAACCCTGCTACTGGCCCGCGAACCAATTGCATGGGGCACGACTGATCAAGCCTTGACTGAAATCAATCTGCGCCGGGCCCGGCAGATGGTGGAAGCCTGGGATGAACAGGCGCCATGGCACGATAGCGACCATCATCACCACAACCATCACCATGATGGAAAGCACTCATGACCGCCTACGATCTGTTGTTGACGCCATTCGCGCAATTCGGTTTCATGACCCGTGCCCTGGCCGGCGCGGTGATCCTGTCTCTCAGCGCGGGGCCGGTGGGCGTATTTCTTATGCTGCGCCGGATGAGTCTGACCGGCGACGCGATGGCGCATGCTATTCTGCCTGGCGCCGCGGCTGGCTTTCTGGTGTCAGGCCTGGCCATTCTGCCGATGACGCTGGGTGGCTTTGCGGCGGGGCTGGTGGTGGCGGTGCTGTCGGGCCTGGTCTCGCGCTTCACCATTCAGCGGGAAGACAATTCGCTGGCAGCGTTCTATCTAATTTCACTCGCACTAGGCGTGATGCTGGTAAGCCTAAAAGGCTCCAACGTCGATCTGATGCATGTGTTGTTCGGCACCGTGCTGGCGCTCAACAATGACGCTCTGGTGATGATCGGAGCGATTGTGACGGTCAGTCTGGTGACCCTGGCACTGCTTTGGCGACCGCTGGTGGCCGAGTGCCTTGACCCCACATTCCTGCGTAGCGTCAGCGGAGCCGGACAGCCGGTGCATCTGATATTCCTGGTGCTGGTGGTGCTCAATCTGGTGGGTGGTTTTCAGGCGCTGGGCACGCTGCTGGCTGTGAGTCTGATGATGTTGCCGGCTGCAGCGGCCCGGTTCTGGGTACGGAGCCTTGAGGCGACGTGCGGACTGGCGATCGTGATCTCGCTAGTGTCGAGTTATTTCGGGTTGCTGGTCTCCTATCACCTCAGCGTTGCTTCGGGTCCCGCGATCATTCTGGTGGCCGGGGCGATCTACATCATCTCCATGCTGTTTGGACTGCGCGGTCTCGTCACCGGCAATCTGCGGCCGAGCCGTCACCGGATTGGCTAGATTCTGTCTGGCCGGATGGACCGCCGACATTTTGCAAGGACAGGACATGTCACCTGCAAAACTAATTTTGGTCGCACTGCTTGGTTCAGTGCTGGCGTTACCGGCAGGCGCTGCCGAGGTCAACGCCGTCGCTAGTTTCTCCATTCTGGGCGACATCGTTGCGCGCATCGGCGGCAACCGGATCGCGTTGACCACCATCGTAGGCCCCAATGCCGATACCCATGTTTACGAACCCAAGCCTGCCGACGCGCAGGCACTCCATGCAGCGCAGATCTTTTTCGTCAATGGCCTGGGCTTTGAGGGTTGGCTGGATCGTCTGGTGGAAGCGACGGGCTTTTCCGGCCCTGTTGTTGTGGCCAGTGGCGGCGTGCGCACGCACACCATGGATGCAGATGGCGACCAGGTGACCGATCCGCATGCCTGGCATAGCCTAAAAAACGGACTGCTCTATGCCAGCAATGTGGAAGCGGGCCTATGCCAGGTCGACCCCGACGGCTGCCCGACTTATCAGCGTAATGCCAAGGCCTATGCCGATGAGATCAGCGCACTGGACCGCCAGGTGACCGCCCAAATCGACAGCGTTCCGGTCAACCAGCGCAAGGTGATCACGACACATGATGCCTTTGGCTATTTCGGAGAAGAATATGGGGTGGCCTTTCTGGCACCAGAAGGCATTTCCACTGACAGCGAGGCTTCGGCCGCCGATGTCGGCAAGCTGATCGAACAAGTCAGGGCAGATGGGGTCAAGGCGCTGTTTATTGAGAACATGAGCGATGGCCGACTGCTCGAACAGATTTCACGCGAGACGGGTGCCGTCGTGGGTGGCGAACTCTATGCTGACGCCCTGTCTAAACCTGGTGAAGACGCCGCGACATATCTCAACATGTTCCGGCACAATATCGAATTGCTTGTGCCAGCAATGGTCGGCAAATAGTCTTGGCAGGAGGAGTAAAGACAATGGCGCATTCGCACAACGACCACAGCAGCCACGACCATGTCTGGGCCGCGGATTTGACCCGCAACCAGGGTCTGGTGCTGGCCGCTCTGGCGCACGCGGATACCCCTTTGTCGGCTTATCAGCTGCTCGACACGCTGCGTGGCGACGGGCTGCGGGCGCCATTGCAGGTCTATCGCGCGCTCGACAAACTGGTTGAGCGCGGACTGGCACACCGGCTGGAATCGCTGAACGCCTTTGTGGCCTGTGCCGATGAGCATTGCCGTCGCAAGGGGCTGATCGCCTTTGCCATCTGCAACGCTTGCGGCAAAGTTGATGAGTTTGCTGACGCGGTAATCGAGGAGTGTCTGGGCGACTGGGCCGGAGTCAAGGGTTTCAAGGTCGAGCGCACGACGATGGAAATCCGCGGCAAGTGCGCCCAGTGCGTGCAGGCCGTCTAGCGGCGCCCCACCAACGCCACGAGCAATCGGGCCAATAACCCCACTCTCTCATGCTCTTGATAAACCCATAGTCGAATGGTTATACGATAACCTATAGCCAATTAGATATGGATCTACAGTGTCGGGTGCGCAGGATGCACTGTTCAGAACACTAGCCGATCCAACGCGGCGGGCCCTATTTGAACGGCTGTGCCGAGAAGGCGAAAGACGGTCGGGGATCTGACGACAAGTGCCGGCGTCTCTCAACCTGTGGTTTCCAAGCATCTCGGCATTCTCAAACAGGCCGGCCTAGTACAAGGTAGGCATGCCGGCCGCCAGACCCATTACAGTGCCCAAATTGCTGCGCTGGCGCCGCTGAAGGACTGGACAAACGAGACGGCCAGCTTCTGGGAAAGTCGATTCGGCGACCTTAAAAATCTGCTCAAAAGGACGGACCAATGACAGATGCTGCAAACCAGACGCGTTCCGTAATTATCGAGCGGAAGGTCAGCTATCCGCCGGACAAGATCTGGAGAGCCTGCACTTGATCGAGGAATGGCTGATTGAAGAGTGGCTTCCAGCTGATCGTTGATCAGAAGTTCAAATTCACAGCCGATTGGGATGCCGCGGACTGTCCGGTAGTGACCATCGAGCCGAACCGGACGCTCGCCTACAGCTGGGCCGCTTATGATCTTGAAAGTGTGGCCACCTGAACACTCACGCCGACCCCGGCAGATACCCATTTGCGTATAGAACAGTCTGGTTTCCAGGGGGGGGACAGGGGCAGGCCTATCACGGCGCCAAACTCGGATGGGAACGGTTCCTTAGCAATCTGGAACAGGTGCTGATGCGCCTAGAGTAACCCCAAGACAACACGCTGCAAACCCGCTTTAGTCCGACGCTGAAGGAGATCACATGGGCTGGAACAAATGGATCCGCCAGAACCACCGCTGGCTATCAATCATTTTCACGACCACCGTCATCGCCAATTTGGTGGCCATGGCGCTTGGGGAATCTCCGGCCCTGGTGGTTTATGCCCCCCTACTACCACTGTTTCTGCTGCTATGTTCGGGGCTGTATATGTTTGTGCTGCCCTATGTTACCGGTTGGCGCGACAGGCGGCACGCAGGAGTGGCTGAGTAACCGATTGAAAACCAGACATATCCGTTGGTCCGTTGACGGACCGATGGCCGAAACAAAACCGCCAGAGAGGAGGAGGGCATGAATCCATCAGAGCGTATCGACCAGGCAGTTACCGAACTCACTGACTGGCGGGGCGACGCGCTTACTAGCATCCGCAAGGCCATCGTCGCGGCCGACGCCGAAATCGTAGAAGACTAGAAATTGATGGGCAGCCCCGCCTGGTCTCGTGATGGCCTCATCGCCGTGTGTGATGCACACAAGGAAAAGGTCAAACTGACTTCTGCCTATAGCGCGAGCCTGCCAGATCCGGACAGCCTGTTCAACGGCATCGACGATGGTAAGACGCGGCGCTCAATGGATTTCTTTGCGGGCGACGCGGTCGATGTCGGCGCATTGCAAACACTGGTCCGCGCGGCCATCACCTACAATCTTGCGAATTTGAAAAAGAATGCGGGCAAAAAAGCCGGCTCCAAGGCTAAATCCGCGGGCAAAGCCTCGGTCAAATCGCCGCCTGCCGGCGAGTTGCCCTGAGGGGCGAATAGTCTCTAATTGGCCGTGAGGAAATGAACAGCCGCCGTGCCATAGTCACGCCGGTCATTCAGAGTAAAGGCATCCGAGATGACAATTTCGGCGCTGGCGCTTTCTTCAAATACCAGTGTGGCGCCAGGCGCTAGCCAGCCATCCTTAGCCAAACCCGCCAATGCCAGTTCGCCCAGACCTTGGCCGTAGGGCGGATCAAGAAACACTAGATCGAATTTGCTAAATGTGCCGGTCTGGCCCAGGTCAACGGCGTCGCGGCGCAGCAGCTTGGTATTGCCGCCCACACCAAAGGCCGCGATATGATCGCGGATCAGACCACGCGCTTCAGCACCCGTATCAACAAAGGTGGCGTACGCCGCGCCGCGTGACAGCGCCTCAAAGCCTAGAGCGCCCGTGCCGGCAAACAGGTCGAGCACGCGCAGACCGTCAAACACCGGTCCCAGACGGGAAGTCAGGATGTTGAACATGGATTCGCGCACGCGATCGGCCGTCGGACGAATTGAACCGTCAGACGGCGAGATCAGCCGCCTGCCTTTAAACTTGCCGGCAACGATACGCATGGCTTAGCCCTTGGGGCGACGTGAGCTACCTGGGCGACCAGCAACACCGCCGGGACGACTCGCGCCACCACTCGGACAACCGCCCAACGACGGACGGCCGGCGCCATCTGTTGGACGACCACTACCGCCCGTGGGGCGACTGGGGCCTCCCGCAGGACGGCTGCCGGGGCCGCCAAAGGAACGACCACCCGGTTTTGGACTGCGGGCAGGCGCGGCGCCGTTGCGCTTGGGGTGAGGCTTACCATCGGGACGCGTGCGGGGCTTGCCATAAGTCTTGGCCTCGGAGCCAAGATGGTCACGACCAAGGCGCGGACCGCGATCTGGGCGCTGCTTAGACCTTGCTGGGCGCTCGGTGCGGGCGGGACGGTCAGAACTCTCAGGCCGATCGGCATAGACCGGGCGGTCGCCCTCTGGGCGATAGGCGCGTACGGGCTTGTCAGAGAAATTGCGGCCGGGGCGCTTGGCCTCGCTCTTGAAGGCGGCACTGTCGCCACGCTCGCTATCGGGGCGTAAACGGGGTTCAGAACTGCGTGCCGGACGCTCACCACCGGGCGCATCGCCACGGCGCGGGCCACGTGGCGTGCCGGTAAGTTCACGATCACGCAGCGGGCAGGCGCCGCCCTCGGGCGATGTGCGCGGCTCGAAGCTATGGGCAGGACGCTCGCCAAAGCTGCGCTGCGGCCGCTCGCCGAAATCGCGAACGGAACGCTCGGCCGAGGGCCGACCACCGGCTGGACGAGCGCCAGCGGGGCGATCGTCATAGGGGCGTGCCGGACGATCGCTATCTTCGCGACGAGGGCCGCGCGACTTGTCACCGAAGGATTTCCTACCTCCGTATGGCTTCTTGTCGCTGAACGGCTTCTTGTCACGGAAGGATTTCTTGTCGCCTGCGCCCGGCTTACCGCTGGCAAGGCGTGGCGCTTTCTTGCTATAGGCGGCAGCGGACTGATCGTCAGGATCGCGCCAAGTGGTCGACTTGCCCAGATTTTTCTTCACAAATTTCTCCGGCGCGCGGCCATTTTCGTCAAAATGGATGTGGCGTGGTGGCGGGGCTTCTTCTTCGTCGCACGGATCCAAGCGCTTGCCGATCGGCTTGCGCGGATCGAAACAACCAGGACGATCCTGACGCGGACGCTTGGCACGGCGTTCTTCTTCGGTCTGTTCGGCGCCATCGGTAAAGCGGAAACGCTGACGCGCAATTTCCACGGTATTGGTGCCACGACCGGTCAGACGGTCGCGCGTGGGTTTGCCTTCTAGGGCGGCCGGTTCGGGCATCTCGCTGTCGAAATCGACATCAGCCGCATCGGCCAGCTTCTTGCCGAGTTGGTCGCGCAGCATTTTGGCCTTGATGATCTTAATGCCGCCGACCGGAATATCACCGAGCTGGAACAGGCCATAGCTGACTCGGATCAGACGGTTCACTTCCAGGCCAAGGGCGCCCAACACATTCTTGACTTCGCGGTTCTTGCCTTCGCGCAACGCCAGCACTAGCCAGACATTGGCGCCCTGCTCGCGCTCAAGTGTGGCTTCGATGGCGCCATATTTGATGCCATCGATCTCGATGCCGTCCTTCAGCTTGTCGAGGGCCGCCTGGGTCACCGACCCATAAGCGCGCACGCGATAACGGCGCAACCAGCCGGTTGCCGGCAGTTCAAGCACGCGCTTGAGGCCACCATCATTGGTCAGCAACAGCAGGCCTTCGGTATTGATATCGAGGCGACCGACAGTGACCACGCGCGGCAGGCCATGGGTCTCGAGGTGCTCGAAAATGGTCTCGCGACCCTCAGGGTCCTTTTCAGTCACCACCAGGCCGGCGGGCTTATGATAGAGCCAGACGCGGGTGCCCTGACGAGCAGCCAGCGGGGCGCCATCGACCATCACCTTGTCGTGGTTGGTGACGTTGAAGGCCGGGGTCAGCACCTTCTTGCCGTTGACCACAACGCGGCCCTCGGTGATCCAGACCTCGGCGTCGCGGCGGGAGCAGAGCCCGGAGCGGGCAATGACTTTGGCGAGACGGTCGCCGGTATCGGGCTTGGCGAGAGTAATGTCGTTCAATTCGCGCATTGATGCGGCTTTCATGTCATGCAGGACTCATCGGGACGGCGCAAAAAGGAGAAAGCGGCCGGATCATCCGGCCGCCTTGTAGTCTAGTAAAACGAAGCGAAACCTATTGAAGGGTGCTTTCGGATTTTGAGAGCCCAATACCCGGACTGCTGATCGTGGGGCCAACGTCCGAGGAAGTGGACGGCCTAGTGCGACGCAGCGCCTTGCGCACTTCTTCGGGGCATTTTGGGTCATCGATAGACACTAGTATGCCACCGGGCACCGAGCAGATCAGCTCAGCATCGCCAACGCGAGTAAAATACTCTTCAGGTGGCAAATAGAGCGGGCGTTTGGACGTGATAACACGGACATCCTTATTGGCGGCGCGCATGCGGGCCGTCAGCATGCGGGCCTCTTCTTCGGTCAGTAGGCGACCAGAGAGAGAACGCAAATCGACAACCCTGGCATTGCGCAGTCGCTGCAGATCGGCCTCGGTCAGGTTGCTGGCATCGATCTGGACCGTGTCACTGTCGATCGGAAGCTGGGCTGCTGCCACTTCGGTGCTCGGCGCCGGCAGCGCCTGGCCAGACTGGGGAAGAACCAGCGGCGCGCGTGCCTGGGTCAGCTCCGGCTTGGGTGCTTCACCCGGAATGAGGCCAATACCACCGGAAGTGGAGCTCATGACCTCGCGCTCAAACGTAATGGGATCGGTCAGGGCATTGGTGCCTTCCACAGCGGTGCATGCACCCAGCGCCAGCGCCAGCACGAGAGTCAGCGCAACCGATCCAGCCCGGGAGATGGCGCGAAGAGCAGCCAGCTGCCCCGTCATTCCAATACGCATGAAACGTCCTTCAAGATGTCAGCGGCGCTTATAACGCATTCTGCCGACTTAAGACTAGATTCGGGCAGGAACGTGTTCGTGACCCTCAGGCCGTTGATTCTTACCCTCAGGCCGTTGATTTTTGCGCTCTACCGAGCCCGATGGAATCGGCGATCAGCAGGATCACACCAAAGGTAATGGCGACATCGGCAAGGTTAAAGATATAGAATGACCAGTCGCCCCAGTGAAGGCGAAAAAAGTCGGCTACCGCACCATAGATTAGCCGATCGAGGGCGTTGGAAAGGGCGCCGCCGATACACAGCGCCAGACCCATGCCGATCAGAGCCGTGTTAGCCCGGAGCCACCAGACCGATAGCGCGGCGATGGCAGCCAGCATGATTGCGCCCAGTCCCCAGACTGGCAGGCCTTCGAGCAAGCCATAGGACACGCCGGTATTCCAAACCAGAACATAGTCGAAGAAGTCGGTAACGCGAACAATCTCGCCGCCTCGCCAATCGGTCATGGCGAAGGGGACGTAGCTGGTGAAGACTGCAGCACAGGGTGCGGCGCCCAGCGCGATGCAATCGGTCGAGATCTGGAAGACCTTGTGTGCTCGATCGAGCCCAAAGGCCATTATCGCCAGGGTGATGGAGATATAGACTGATGGGTTAGTGAGAGAGCGCAGGTTCAAGGCAATGCCCTTTCACCCAAAATCCCTACCAGTACCCTCCCTTTTGCGGAGAGGGTCAGGGAGCGAGCCGCGGCAATACAGAGGTCGACCAAGTGGCTCAGAGCCCCGCTGCCGCGCGTTCGCGCAAAGCCTGGGCGTCGCGCAGCGAGACATCGGGATATTCCGGATCAGTGCCGACTTCGGGCAGCATTTTCCAGGAGCGGGCGCAGCGCTTGCCTTGCGCCATAGCGGGCATGACCGCAATACCAGCAACATCATCGAGGCGGAACGCCTCGGCGGGGCCTTCTCTGGTTTCGATCGAAATTGCCGAGGTGATGGCGATTTCGGCCAGATCCTGTCCATCGAGAGCCGCAAGATAGCGCGGGTCAACGATGAACACCTTGGGCGCAGCCTCAAGGGAGGAACCGATGCGCTTTTCGCAGCGTTCGATCTCAAGTGAACCGGTCACCACACGCCGGACTGCACGGATCAGTTGCCATTTGGCTGCTAGATCGGCGTTGAGCCAATGAGCGGGCACTTCGGGGAATAGACGCAGATGGACCGAGGAACCGTCGCCCGGATGCCGCTCAAGCCAGACTTCTTCCATGGTAAACACCAAGATCGGAGCCAGCCAGGCGGTCAGGCAATCGAACAGATGGTTGAGCGCGGTCAGCGCCGACTTGCGCTTGAGCGAGGAAATAGGCTCGCAATAGAGCGCATCCTTGCGGATGTCGAAGTAGAATGCCGACAGCTCGATGTTCATGAAATTGGTCAGCAGGGTAACGATCTTGCGATAGTCGTATTCCTTGTAGGCCGTGCGGACTTGAGTATCGAGCTGGGCCAGACGATGTAGGATTACCTGTTCGAGCTCGGGCATATCCTTGGCATTTACAGCATCCTTGGCATCGTAATGGGCAAGGTTGCCCAGCAGCCAGCGCAGCGAGTTGCGCAGCTTACGGTAGCTGTCGACGATGGTCTGAATGATTTCCTTACCCAGACGCAGATCCTCGGAATAATCCGACGAAGCGACCCAGAGGCGCAGGATGTCGGCGCCGTACTGCTTGATGATGTCCTGCGGGGCAACGGTATTGCTCAGCGACTTGCTCATCTTGCGCCCTTCGCCATCCATGGTGAAACCATGCGTCAGGACGCTCTCATAGGGGGCATGGCCATTGGTAGCGCAGCTTTCGAGCAGGCTCGAATGGAACCAGCCGCGGTGCTGATCGCTGCCTTCGAGATACATCGAGGCAGGGAATTTCAGATGCGGCCATTTCTGCTTGTTACGCAGCACGAAAGCGTGGGTCGAGCCAGAGTCGAACCAGACGTCGAGCACATCGCGGATCATCTCGTAGTCGTCGGCCTTGTAAGCATCGCCCAGGAAGCGTTGAGCAGCGCCGTCCTTGTACCAGGCATCGGCACCCTCTGCCTTGAAGGCGTCGGCGATGCGGTGATTGACCACCTCGTCCTTGAGGATTTCCTTGGTTGCCTTATTGACGAAGACGGTGATCGGCACCCCCCAGGCGCGCTGACGGCTGAGTACCCAATCGGGACGATCAGCGATCATGGCGCGCAGCCGATTTTGCCCGGCAGGGGGATAAAATTTTGTGACGTCGATGGCGTTGAGCATACGATGGCGCAAGGTGTCGCCGGCAGCGCCCATGATGTCGCGGTCCATATAGACGAACCACTGCGGGGTGTTGCGGAAGATCACCGGCTTTTTGGAGCGCCAGGAGTGCGGATAGGAGTGCTTGACCCGACCACGGGCGACCATGGCGTTGCGCTCGGCAAGGGCAGCGATAACCCGATTATTGGCGTCGCCTTTCTTGCCGTTGTCGTCGATGACGCGGGCAGGACCGCCTTCAGCATCAGGACCGAGGCCAGGGGCATCCTTGGTGTAGAAACCATCGTCGCCGACGACATAAGGGACTTCGGACGAGATACCCTTATCGGCCAGCAGGCGTATTGAATTTATCCAGATCTCGAAGTCGTCGAGACCGTGGCCAGGCGCGGTATGGACGAAGCCAGTGCCGATGTCGTCGGTGACATGGTCGCCATCGAGCAGGGGAACTGCGAATTGATAGCCATTGCTTAGCCCGCGCAAGGGATGGAAGCACAAGGTGATGTGGCCGGGATCGATGTCACCGATACGCACGAATTCTTCAACCTTGGCCTTGGCAAAGGTTTCGGCAGCCAGCTTGTCAGCCAGGATATACTTTTCACCGACTGATGCCCAATTGCCCTCGGGTGCCTTGATGATCTCATAAAGGCCATAGGCAATCTTGGACGAAAAGGAGATAGCTCGGTTGGCAGGAATGGTCCAGGGCGTTGTCGTCCAGATCACCACTGAGGCATTCAGATCGCGGAAGGCACCAGACTTGATATCGCCACCGCCCGAATGAACCGGAAACTTCACCCATATGATGTCGCTCTCGATGTCGGCATATTCGATCTCGGCTTCGGCCAGCGCGGTACGTTCGACAACCGACCACATGACGGGCTTGGAGCCGCGATAAAGCTGGCCGCTGGTGGCCACTTTCATCAGCTCGCGCGCGATCTGAGCTTCGGCGTCAAAGCTCATGGTCAGATAGGGATTATCCCACTCGCCCAGAATGCCCAGGCGCTTGAATTCCTCGCGCTGCACATCGACCCACTGCTCGGCAAAGGTGCGGCATTCCTGGCGGAATTCAACGACCGGAATGTCGTTCTTGTCCTTGCCCTTGGCGCGGTATTGTTCTTCGATCTTCCACTCGATGGGTAGACCATGGCAATCCCAGCCCGGCACATAGGCCGAGTTGAAGCCCAGCATCTGCATGGAGCGACTCACCAGATCCTTGAGGGTCTTGTTCAGCGCGTGGCCGATATGGATGTTGCCATTGGCGTAGGGTGGGCCATCATGGATGGTAAAGAGCGGCCGATCCTTGGCCTGCTCGCGCTGCAATGCGTAAATGTCCATATCTTCCCAACGCTTGAGCCAGTCAGGCTCGCGCTGGGGCAGGCCCGCGCGCATCGGAAAGTCGGTCTTGGGCAGGAAAAGGGTTGCCGAATAGTCTGTTTTGGCGGCGCCTGTGACGGTATCGGTCATGGGAAGCGGCAATCGTTCTAGAGATATTGCGTCTGGGAATTTGGCTGCCTTTTAGCAAAACGGGGGGCAAGGGGCAAAGGCTGATTTGGGGCAACGGGCGTCCGAGGCGATCAGCCGATGAAACCCAGTTTGCTGTCGAGCGCGCTCAGGGGACGCGCAATGCTAATCAGTGCCCGCGCCTTGCCGCTGTCGCGGTCCATGGCGGCAATCAGTTCGTCGAGGCCGGAAAACACCTCCTGGCCACGGATATGGCCGACCAGGGCGACCGTGATGGTCTGACCATAAATATCCTGGTCGAAGTTGAACAGATGGGTCTCAAAGGGCGGTCGCTGATTGTTAAACATCGGCTTGCCGAAGGCAGCGACCCCATCCAGCAATTGGTCGGCAACCCTGGTGCGGACGGCGTAGACGCCTTGCGACAGCTGGAAGCTGGCATGGGTTATGGTGTTGGCGGTGGGGTAACCCAGCTCCCTGCCCCGCTGATCACCTTTGATCACGCAGCCATCGAAAAACCAGTGATAGCCGAGCAGGCGATTGGCCGTCGTAACGGCGCCTTCGGACAAGGCGGCGCGAATGCGCGAAGACGAGATGATCTCATCGCCCTCATCGATCAAATTGAGCGTTTCGACGACAAAGCCGTTGGCATCACCAGCCGCCTTGAGGAAGACGGGGGTGCCGCGGCGCTGACGGCCGAAATGGAAATCGGAGCCGACAATAACGCCGGTAACTCCGAGAGCTTCGATGAGGAAGCGCGACACGAAATCTTCCGCCTCGATCTGGGAAAAGGCGTGATCAAAATTGAGGATGGCAATGGCATCAAGCCCTAAGGCCTCGGCCAGGCGCGCCTTGGCACCATTCTCGGTAAGCCTGAACATGAAGGGCGCAGGCGCAAACACATCACGCGGATGCGGCTCGAAAGTGAGTACCATAGCCGGCACGCCGGCAGCGTCAGCCCGAGCCTTGAGGGTCGATAGAACCATTTGGTGGCCGCGATGAAAGCCATCGAAATTGCCAATGGCAACATAGGCCCCACGCAGCTGTGCGGGCACGTTGTCGAGATCAGACAGGCGAACGAAGGCACTCATGGGCATTACCAGGTCAGGCGCGGCAGAAAACCAGCCATGTGTGCACCGCTAGACGCCACCAGATCAAGGATGGCCTACGGATCGGACTTGCCGAAGGCGTCGAGTTCGGCGGCGTGGATGGAGCCGGTGACAAACAATAGATCGAGCCCGAACCAGGCCGCGCCGGTCGCGTCAGTGCGGACGCTGTCGCCAATGGCTAGTACGCGCGATTTGTCCAGCGGCCTGCCAGCGGCAATTTCGGCGAGCCAGAAGGCTTCCTCATAGATAGGTCTATAAGGCTTGCCGGCCATCAGAACCATGCCCCCATGGCCGCATAGAGATCGCCCAGAGCATCGCCGCAATAGATGATCTTGTCGCCATCTTCGACCACACGGTCGGGGTTAGCACAAATCATAGGCAGCTTGCGCGCCAGCCACAATTTAACCCGCTCGCGATACATTTCGGGGGGTATCGTCGTCGGTTTCTAGGTCAGTGACCACCACGACTTTGGCCTCTTCCGCGCTGGTGTGGCGCACATTTAGACCCTCATAGAGCGCGTCATCTTCGGTGGCCGGGCCGACATAGTGGATAGCCCTGCCAGAATATTTGCCGATCATCGCCCGAGACGCATCGCCCGAGGACACGATGGCGTCGTAGTTGTCGCGCACCACGCCAAGTCGATCGAGCATGTCGATCAGAGGCGCCGAAGGGCGCGGCGCATTCGTGATGAAGACCACCTTGTCATCCGCCTTGCGATATTTGATCAACGCCTCGACGGCGCCTGGAAAGATAGTAACGCCATTATGCACGACCCCCCAGACGTCGCTCAACACGGCATCATAGCGACCAACAAGATCGGCAAGGCCGGAGATGGAGGGTAGTGGGCTGATCATCGCAAAGATCCGATGCGGGCAGAGTTGGTGGTTCTATGTGGTAGCTTGCCCTTCTGGATCAAGGGAAAAGCATAAAATGAGTGCGTATCATCGCTGCGCTGGCAATCCGAAATGGCGACAAATCTGACTGGCTGTGCTTTCAGCCGTGGTCATATCAGTGATCAGCAGATCGCTGAAGGCGCGGCTGGCATAGTCCTAGGCATACGTCTGACGGGACCGGTCAATCCCGGCCGCCTGCAATTGGCGAGTGCCACGATTGGTAAGCGCAAGCGCCAAGGGCGGCGTCAGCGTGACAACGCGCAGATCGGCGGCGCGATCGGCTCAGGCCACCTTGAGGCGCCGAAAATCTTCGTCGCGCAACGGGACTGCGATGATCAGCACCTCTATCTGAACGGTCGCAATGATATGGTCAATGCGATCAAACCCGGCAGCGATACGCTGCGTCAACGGCGCATCATCGGGGGCGTCATGATCGTCGCCATTGATGAATTCAATCTGGAGCAACATGGCAGCATCGCCCGGCCCGTGGTGGTCTTGCTCGCATTGATCGGACCGTTGAGTACCACGACAAGCATGGTTGACTAGAGCTCGGCGCGGCGCAGTTGCGAACACGCGGGCCGGATGGCTTCAACCACCAGATCAGGCCGCACCGGACCGGGAGTGGCAATATCGGGCCTTGCACCATCGAGATGCCATCTTCGAGTAATTCGATGATCTGCTGTTCGCTGGTAATGCCGGTATCGAGTAGGACCACGTCGAAACGGGCAACATAGTCGGCAATGTCTGAAGCGTGGAAATCGGTAAAGGTCTCGAGCGCTGCGATGAAGCGCGCCGTATCGATGCGCAGCGAACGCACGTTCTGGCCAGCCAATTTGGCAACATCAACGCGCAGCGATTTGACATTGAGCAGCGAAAAGCCGGCGCCCTTCTTGGCGACGGCAATGGCCCGTTCGCCGCTGCTCATGGCCTGCCAATCGGTATCGCTGATGGCAAAGATCATTCCCTCGGCAATCGCCCGATTGACTTCCAGCGCGGCCAGTAATTTTTCGGATGCAGCGGAATCACTAAGCTTGGCACGGGAAAACGGAATATAGAGCTTGACGGGTTGCCCGCTTAAGCGGGCTCAGCGGCAGATGGTGATGGCCTCCGCCAGTCCGACGCCCTCGATATGGCTCAACACGTCGTAGAACCACCGCGTGGCACAAAATCGACTCTATCTGCTAGGTCGCCACCTTCGAGCATCAGGCATGGCACTAGATCGTAGCCCTGAGGGCGACGCTGGGGCAGCGTTATCACAGGTTGAATGTAGCAGATCAGCCGGTTTTCGGACAATGCCTGGCGCACCATCTCGACCGGAATGACCGGTTCAGGTTCACGCTCGGGCGCAGGCGGCGCCACCGGTGTTGCCGCGGCAATCATGCGCTCACGCCCAGCGAGCTGCAGTTTGGCGACGCGATCTTCGATTTCGGCAACCGCTTTGGCCGCCTGACGGATCACCGTGCCGAGCACGGAGATATCGGCCTCAACACCCTCTAGGCGCTGGGCAGCATTAGCGTAAGCCATCATATTGATGCGCTGGCCGAGCATGGCGCCAGCCTGAGCATCGGTGGCTAGCAGGTGCGAAAAATCCTCGATGGCGCGTTCTAGCGGGTTTTCGGCGCGTTGTCGCAGTGTGCGCTCCATCAGCACAATGCAGACACAACCAAAAAACGATAGCAGCAAGAATCGCCTCGGCGGGCATGAATGTCAGCCCAAAATAGGCCGTGGCGCCATCGCCGGCCGCTAAAAGGGCGATGAACGTGTAGATCAGTGCCCGCACGGGCGGACCTATGAACCCTTAGTAAAGGCTGGGTTTTGGCTTCCTCTCTTAGCGCCATATCAGGTGCGGCAAAAGCCGCGCGCCGCCTCTTCCAAGGCTAATTGCACGCGATCACGTAGAAAATAGCTTCCAGGCGCGCGAGAAATAACGCTGGAAGAGCACCAAATGCGCCGCACCATTGGAAGCCGCAGAAACGCCCAAATGGCCAGCTTCTATCTTTGGGTGGTCAGAGGTGAGCGTAGGCAGGCGAGCAAGATGAAATTCGGTGCGTTCGATCAGACGCGCAACGATTTCCCGAGGCATCACTCCGTCAATGATCACCATGTCCAGCTCGATTATCGCATTGGTATTGACGATGGCGACGGCCAGGGCTTGTCCGGAAGCGTCCAGCCATTGGCTGACGACTGGCTCAAGCGCCCCCCAATCCCAGTTGAAGGGGCTGCCGCCCGGCACCTCGATGCCGGCGCTGACCAGCCGACGCTGCAGGGCCACTACCGACGCGACCAGATGAACAAATGTGGGATTGCCCTGGTGGTCATAAATCAGAATCGAGCCGAGGTTGGCGGCATGGCCATTGCCTTCCCAGAGTTCGCCATTGGACACCAGCCCAGCAGCAACAAAGGTCCCCACCTGGAAATAAGCGAAGGCTCGGGGCCGCGGCTCAGTTCGCACCGTTAGTTCAGACCAGCAGGCCGCATTGCCATCGTTGAACCACTGCGCGGAGATCCTGGTGTCCCTGGCAATGCGTTTGGCAGGGTCGATGTCACGCCATAGGGCAATTTGTTCGGCGGGTGCGTCCACCATGTAGATATTGCGCTCGATATGAGACGGACTAGCGACGCCGATCCCAGCAAGCCGCAATTGCTGCAATTCGGTCAACCCGGAGCGGATGGTGGCCACTTTAGCGGCGATTTCGGAAAAGATGGTGCGTGCGTCGGGCCAAGGGTAGCTGCGGCGGACGCTTGCAAGCGTTTTGCCCGATAATTCCACGACCAGCACTTCAAAATGGCGCCAGCCGATCTCGATACCGATCGCTAGTGCACCTTGCGGATTGACAAAAAGTGGCGTGGCGGGCTGCCCACGCCGACCCCGAAGCACTTCGCCGCGGATAACAAGACCGCGCGATTCCAGCTCGGCGACTATGCGCGACGTGGTTTGTGGGCCGAGGCCTGACAGACGAGCCAGATCAGCATTGGACGCACCAGGATTAAACGTGAGCAACGTCAGCATGGCCCGCTCATTCGTAATGCGCACACAAGATTGAGCTACACCGCGAGACAGAGGATTGAAATCTAGAAGCTCAGAATCCTTTTGCATGGTCATGACTTAACCGACTGAGACGGCTCCAATCAAGCCAAATAGCATTCTTCATTTGAAGGATTCCGGAACGGAAAATTTACTCTGTCAAGAACAGACTGAATCAATGCCGGGAAAGCCGTGGTCGTGGGGCCCCATCACCGGAGCTCAATTTATAGATCCAAACGCGAGGACCGAGCCGCTTGACGATGCAGAATCGAAGCGATAGTAATGCCAGCCGCCGGCTATTGCTGATCGAACGGTATCATGAGCAGGCGCAATTAGTCGCTGCGACTCTGGCATAATGCCTTGATCCCGCCACAGGTATCACTTTGGCTTCAGATGGCAAGCCAGCGACAGATCTATTGCGCGGCGCGACCTATAACATTGTTTTGGAAGATCTTTCTAGCCTTGGTGATCTGGCATCCCGCAGGGATGATGCGGTGCTGCGTCTGATCTGAGTGGCAGACGGGGCGCTGCCGGTGGCCTTGTCGGACGGCGTTTCGGTATCGGCTGCCGTCGGCGCGATGCGGGCTGGCGCGCATGATTATGTTGCCAAGCCTATAAACGGTCCCAGCATGACCGCCCAGATTGGCAATCTAGCCCTGCGGCACGGCAAATGCAACTCTCTGAGCATCGAAGCCCGCAGCAATGCTAAAATGAGCAATTTTGCCGGATTTATCGGCGCCTCAAGCACCATGCAATTCGTCTGTGAGCAGATTGGCCGAATTGCCGCGTCGTCGGCGCCGGTGTTCATCACCAGAGAGAGCGACACAGGCCAGGATGTATGCGCCGAAGCGTTGCACGCCGAAGGCCATCGGGCCGGCAAATGACTGGTGGCCATCAACTGCGCGGCGATTCCGCGCGATCTGATGGAGAGCGAATTGTTTGGAGTCGCTCGGGGCGGCTTTTAAATGTAGTTGATTGCCGAAAAGAAGTTTCGCAAAGATCTGTTCTATCGGCTACATGTATTGCCCATCCACCTGCCGCCCCTACGCCAGCGGCCAACCGATATCATGGTACTGGCCGCCATTTCCTGGCGCGATACGCCGCCAAGGAACACAAGAGCTTCAGCGACTATTCGCCAGAGGTCGGCAGCATCCTGTCTGCCGTCGAATGGCCTGGCTAATGTGCGCCAGTTGCAGAATCTGGTGCGGCGTTTGGTCGTGATCTTTGATGGCAGCGAAATCACCGCGCAAATGCTCGGCTCGGCTGACATCGAGACTCGTGGCGTAGCAGCGGCTCCCGAATCTACGTCCGCGCGGCGAGCGGCAACCTACCATTCTGCCGATGTGGCAGCAGCGACAACGCATTATTGAGGATGCTATTGCCAGTTTTAGCCGCAACGTTTCCCTGGCAGCTGCAGTGCTCGAAATCAGTCCGTCAACGATTTACCGCAAGCGGCGAGGCTGGACGGAGCTGGCCACGGCCAGCTAACTCCCTTGGGCGATCAAGGCGTGGCCGCCTGGCGCGCCTTGATCTGATCAAGTCCAAGATAGTGCTCGCGCAGGATCACGGCGATGGCGGAAGCGACAATGATCAGCACCCCGACAATCATGGTCGGGGTGGGCGCGTCGGCAAAGATCAGCAGTCCGATGATGATGGTCAGGATCAGCGACACGTATTCAAACGGGGCAATCATCGACATGTCGGCATAGCGGTAGAACGAGGTGAGCAACAACTGACCCACCCTGCCGGCAAAACCGGTGCACACCATCAACATCGCCTGCTATGGCGTTGGCATCTGCCAGCCCAGCGGAATGGTCAGCAGCGACAGCAGGCTGGCACAAACTAAAGAAATACATGACGATGGTCTGGGTGCGCTCGGTTTGTACCAATTTGCGGACCTGCATCATAGCGAAGGCCGAAAGGATCGTCGCACCCAGGGCAGCCAGGACGCTCATGGTCTCGTTGTTATCGATGGGCACGCCACCGGAAACACAGAGTTCAGGCGAGGCCAGAGAATGATCACTACCCCAAGCAGTCCAATCAGCACAACGGACCAGCGGAACACATGCACTCGCTCCTTGAGCAGCAGCGCGCTGAGCACCACACATAGAGCAAGGGCGCAGCGTAACCTATGACAGTGGTTTCTGGCAATGGCAGGCAAGTCAGGGCGAAAAAACCAACCCCATTGAGGTAACACCGACAAGGGAGCGCGCCACGTGCTCCATCGGGTTGCTGGTTTGGAAAGCGGTGCGCAGGCGCCGCTGCCAGGCCAGATAGGCTATGATAGGCTATGATAGGCTATGATAGGCAAAATGGCAAAGAAGCAGCGGAAGAACACCAGTTCGCCCGTCGGGATGGCTTTGGTAGCCTTGAGCAGCGTGGCCATGATCACAAAGCAGCAGACCGAGAGTACCTTAAGCACAATATCTCGCAACGGACCTGCGCCATATTGGGCAGGATCGGCTGGCGTGGCTGTTGCTGAAGGGGGCACGATGGACTCGTGGCTGTGGGGACGGCGTGAAAGCAATGCCCGGCGCAGCAGATCATGACGCGCCGGGAAAGAAATCAGCTCTTGGCCGACTCCAGCTTTTCCTTGGCAATACGGGCGATCGTGAAAGCCTTGTGCTCGGGACCGACCGCGCTGCCAGTCTTGACCACCTTGCCGGCGGCGTCGTGAAGTTCCCAGTGCCAGTTGGCGTTAGGACCACTGCCGCCCTTAAGGCGCAGCTTAATCTGTAGCGTGTTGTCTTGTGTCATGGGAGCCTTATGACGCAGCTTTGCGCGGCGTAGAAGGGGTTGGACGAAAAAGATGCGCTGCGGCCTGCGGCCCCTACCCCGACTTGCGGGGTCTAAATACCTGCGAGAAGCGAATTTCGATCCGATCGCCCTAGAAGGCGAGCATGTCGGCAATCGATTCAACCAGCGGACACGGATTGGGGTAGTATTCAGACCTGATCAACTCTGGTGGCGATCAAGGTCTTTAATAGTGCAATACCATGCTTCGCCCTTAAATTTTTAGAGGCAACGAGTACGAGTTTGGCTTTCCTCTAGAATTCCGGACTGGATATGAGCACGCGAAAAATAGATATGCAGGGGCGACCCCGGTTCATCGAGCTGGGATGCCCTGGTGGAACTGTCTATTTCTGCTCTATCAAAAGAGCACGTGGACCCGGCCCTGGGCCGAGCTGATCTTGATATTCTTGTCGAGACATTGCCGCGTCACAATTACCTGCCATCTATGACATTAACGAGTGAACCATATCAACGCCTGAGCACAATCCTAGTTCACGCCATCTTGACTCTCCAAGAGCCCAATCCTATATCCCGGACACTTGTTAGCACTCTCCCAATCACGAGTGCTAACAGTCCAAAATTGCATTCGAAAATGCTACTATAAGGAGCAAATCATGAGCTTCCGTCCTCTGCACGACCGCGTCGTCGTGCGTCGCCTCGACGGCGAAGAAAAGACTAAAGGCGGGATTATCATCCCCGATACCGCCAAGGAGAAGCCCTCCGAGGGCATGGTTGTTGCCGTTGGCCCAGGCGCCCGCGATGACAACGGCAAAATCACGGCGCTGGACGTCAAGGCCGGCGACCGCGTGCTGTTCGGCAAGTGGAGCGGCACCGAGGTCAAGGTCGACGGCGAAGAACTGCTGATCATGAAGGAAAACGACATCATGGGCATCGTCGAAGCTTAAATTGCCTTCGCACCCATAAGTCCTCAACCCATTCCAAGGAGCGCCTCAAATGGCTGCCAAAGAAGTAAAATTCTCTACTGATGCACGCGACAAGATGTTGCGCGGCGTCAACATCCTAGCCAATGCGGTCAAGGTGACGCTGGGCCCAAAGGGTCGCAACGTCGTCATAGAAAAGTCGTTTGGTGCCCCACGCATCACCAAGGACGGCGTGACCGTTGCCAAGGAAATCGAGCTGGAAGACCGCTTCGAGAACCTGGGCGCGCAGCTGCTGCGTTCGGTTGCTTCCAAGACCAATGATATTGCCGGCGACGGCACCACCACCGCGACCGCTCTGGGTCAGGCCATTGTAGTTGAAGGCGTCAAGGCAGTTGCTGCTGGTTTCAACCCAATGGATCTCAAGCGCGGCATCGACATGGCTGTCGAAGAAGTTGTGGCTTCGCTGAAGGCCACTTCGTCCAAGATCAAGTCGTCTTCGGAAGTTGCCCAAGTCGGCACCATTTCGGCTAATGGCGAAACCGCTATCGGCGAGATGATTGCTGAAGCGATGCAGAAGGTCGGCAATGAAGGTGTTATCACCGTCGAAGAAGCCAAGACCGCCGAAACCGAGCTCGAAGTCGTTGAAGGCATGCAGTTTGACCGCGGGTACCTCTCGCCCTACTTTGTGACCAATGCTGAGAAGATGACTGCGGTTCTTGAAGATCCCGTCATCCTGCTGCACGAGAAGAAACTCAGCAATTTGCAGGCCATGCTGCCGATCTTGGAATCGGTTGTGAAGAGCCAGCGTCCACTGCTGATCATTGCTGAAGACATCGATGGCGAAGCACTAGCCACTCTGGTTGTAAACCGCTTGCGTGGCGGCCTCAAGGTCGCTGCCGTCAAGGCGCCAGGCTTCGGCGATCGACGCAAAGCAATGCTCGAAGACATCGCCATCCTGACCGGTGGTCAGGTGATCTCAGAAGATCTCGGCATCAAGCTCGAGAACGTGAGCATCGATATGCTGGGCACTGCCAAGCGCGTTGAAATCACCAAGGAAACCACCACTATCGTTGATGGCGCTGGCACCAAGGACGATATCCAGGGCCGTATTGGCCAGATCAAGGCGCAGATCGAAGAAACCACTTCGGACTACGACAAGGAAAAGCTGCAGGAGCGTCTGGCCAAGCTAGCCGGTGGCGTTGCAGTGATCAAGGTTGGCGGCTCGACAGAAGTTGAAGTCAAGGAGCGCAAGGATCGCGTCGATGACGCGCTGAACGCGACCCGCGCCGCCGTTGAAGAAGGCATTGTTGCCGGTGGTGGCGTTGCGCTGCTGCGTGCTTCAAGCGCCATGAAGGTCAAGGGCGCCAACGCCGATCAGGATGCTGGCATTGCCATCGTCAAGCGCGCGCTGCAGGAGCCTGTTCGCACGATTGCCAACAATGCCGGTGCCGAAGGCTCCGTGGTTGTCGGCAAGATTCTCGAGAACAACTCGATCACGTTCGGCTACAATGCCGCAACGGGCGAATACGGCGATCTGGTTGCCCTGGGCGTTATCGATCCGGTGAAGGTGGTTCGCACTGCTCTGCAGGACGCAGCTTCGGTTGCCTCGCTGCTGATCACCACCGAAGCGCTGATCGTTGAAGCTCCCAAGGATGCACCACCAGCTATGCCCGGCGGCGGTGTGGGCGGTATGGGCGGTATGGACTTCTAGTCCAGCCAACCAAAACCTTCGAGGTTCGTTACTTCCCGGTCACGGACTTTGCAAAAGGCGCGGTGTTTCCACCGCGCCTTTTTTCTTTGCGCTGCGTCGGCAACCTTACCAAAACATTAAACTTGGTCAGCAAGAGGCAACGGCGGCGAATTCTTAAAGCCGGATTAATCATAAATAACACTCTGCTGTAATGCCGAATTTTTCTCGGCTGCAACGGACAGGAAGTGGCATGTCAACGATTAGCGGCATCGGCGCACAATCGGCTTCGCAGCTGACGCGCACTGTCTTCAGACCACCAAGTTTTGCCAGCCTGGACAGCAATCGCGACGACAGCCTGACGCTGGACGAATTCAAGCTCCTCGCACCAAAAGGCGCGTTGAATGTCCAAGCCAACAAACGAAGAGAAGTCTTATTTTTAGCCATGGATACAAATGGTGACGGCAGTTTTACCAGCAACGAGAAGGATATCTTCGACAAGAAGATAGCCGATCAGCGCTAATCCATGGCGTTCATGACCCAACAGATGGCTGAGCCGAGCAATGCCGACATCTTCGCTGCCACCGACATCAATGGTGACGGCTCGGTGACCGTCGCTGAACTGGAGGCAGACGACGGCGCCAATTCGATTAGCAAGGAAAGCCTGCAAAAGCTTTTCGATATGATCGATGGCAATGACGACGGTCCGATTACCGAAGCGGAGAGCTCGAACTTCCTGGACGCGGTCAAAAGCGCGCTGAAGGATACGGCCGCTGCCGCGGGCGGTCCGCCTCCCGGTGGTCCGCCACCAGGTGGTGGCTATAGCGGCCCGCCGCCCGCCACATCTGACGGCGACGAGGACGACATCACGACGACTAGCACTAGCTTGCTGACCACAGCGCAGAATGCGTACAAGTCCAGCCAACAGCAGACGTTGCTGGAGCAACTGACTTCGATCTTTAGCGCTGCGGCATAATCACGACGGGGGCATGCGCGCCCCTTCATCCACCCCGTACCACTGCCCCTACTCGCTTATTGTACCGCACCGATCCCTTGCGGGGATAAATTGGCTACAACCAGAGGGACGATTCAATGCGACCACCACGACACACAGGCAGTTTCATGGACTAGGCGGAGTCAGCCTTCAAGGCCGCCACCAGCAAGCCGGTCAAAGCGTCGGCTAAGGCCAAAAGCGTGCCGGCGAACAAGGAAATAGTGATGTTGCGGCTGGACCGCGCCATATTGGAACACTTCCAGAATAACGGCCCAGGCTGGCAACGCCGCATCAATGATGCATTGCGCGCGGCCGCTGGACTTGATGACGTCTAGCACCCTGCCTAGCGGAAGAACAGTAGACGCAGGGCCAGCGCGATAGACACCACCACAACCAGCGGCCGAATCAGCCGGGCGCCAAAGAAAATGCTGGTGCGGGCGCCGATATAGCCGCCGGCCAATTGCTCGACCGCCATGGCCAATGCGGCCGGCCAGATCACATCACCGACGGAAATGAAGATGGTCAGCGCTGCCAGGTTGGAGGTGACGTTGAGAATCTTGGTATTGCGCGAGGCATAGGTCAGACCCAGCATGACAAAGCCGATGATGAAGAACGAGCTGGCGTCGGGGCTAAAAATGCCATCATAGAAGCCGATGGCGAAGCCCATCAACGGCACGAAACGGCAGAACAGCTTGTCGGCATCCGATTCGCCAACACCCCAGACCAGCACGGTAAAGCCACCCAGCATAAGCAGGATCGCGACCAGCAGAATGCGCTCCAGGGTGAGGGCTTCGAGCAGCCGATCATGAGTTTCTGAGCGGGGGATGAAGCCATAGCGGGAGGCGAAACGGCGGCTGATAACGGCAAGGGAAATTGACTGCAGGCCGACAATGATGCACAGCGCTGCCACCAAAAAGGTATGAACATCAAAATTGATATTGCCATAGCGCGCCGAACCGGGCAGCAGGATCGCGCCGGCCATTAGGCCAAGCTACAACAGAGGAATGCCAGGATAAAGAAACAGCCAGCGTGGCGAAAATAGCAGCAGAAAACGAGATGCTGCTAGCCATCGCGAAACGAGCGCAGATGGGGCGAGGGGGGCTATCCTTGGCAAAGGTGGCGGGCACTTCGCGGACATCGAGTTGAGCCAGGGTGCCCTTGACCATCATTTCAGAGGCGAATTCCATGCCCGTGATGCGCAGGTTCAACTGCACAATGGCATCACGCGAGAAACCACGCAGACCGCAATGGAAATCGCCAATCTGGGTGCGAAAGAATAAACGGCTAAGCGAACTGAGCACCAGGTTGCCGACGAAACGATGCCGCCAGCGAAGCGGTTGCCCATGACCAGATCTGCTCCGTCGCGCAATTGGACGACGCAGGCGTTAAGGCGGGAGAAGTCAGAGCTGTCATCGGCGTCGCTCATGATGACGTAGAGCCCCCGCGCGGCCTTGATGCCGCCCGCCATAGCCGCGCGCTGCTCGATCGGCACGACAATGGCGCCAGCGGGTTGCGCGATATCGCACGAGCCGTCGTTGAAGCCATTGTCGGCAATCACGACTTCGCTCTTGATGCCACTAGTAGTCAGAAAACTGCGCGCCTTGGCAATGCAGATCGCCAGAGTCTCGACCTCGTTGAGGCACGGCATCAGGATGGTCAGCTCAAGTTGATCGATCACAAGCCCCCAAGGATGCAATAGCTCAGTTGTGCCGTGAATCGGCTGCTTTGGAGGCCGGAAAGAAGCGCACCGTGACTTTGGGCATGCCGTCGATGGCGCCGAGATAGGAGCAGGCGCCGCCAGGACGGGCGATGGTCACGCCCTTAGCTGCGAACCAGTCACGGGTGAGTTCTTTAAGGCGCCCTTTGGAGAGCGCGGCCAGGATAATGCTGGTCATTGCTGAATCTCCGTTTCGAGACGATCGACCCAGACCGAGCAGCCAGAGGCGGCGATGGGCGCGGCGGCGCCAAGGCATTCGAGCAAGCGGTCATACTGACCACCCGAGGCCAGGACTTCGCCGCTGGGATCGATCAGCTCAAAGACGATGCCGGTGTAATAATTGAGCCGGGGCGAGAAGCTGGCGTCAAAACTGATCCTGGCTTCACCCAAGTCATTGGGGTGGCGGCGGATGGCGCGGATCGGCGCATCCAGCATCAGTTTGTGACGGTGTGCCAACGCCTCGACCTGGGTGAGCGCCTGCAGCACGGGCTTGGAAATGGCCAGATAGTCACGCAGCAGTTGCAGCGCGGCGGGCGGCGCATGGGCGACGTCCAGCGCCCCAGACCGAGCAGCTGCTGCTCGAGATAGCGGTTGGCGATTTTCTTAGGGGTGCGGCCCTCGGATAGACTTAGACCGGCGGCGACCATCTGAGCAGTAACATCCTCAATCAACGCGTTCCTGCTGGGCTAGGCCTCGCGCGGCAAGTCCGGTGCGACCTTAAGACGGGAGAGCAGGCGATCGAGGGCCTCAGGGCGCCCAAAGCGATTACGGATGCGCGGCCGCCAGGCGTCCGGCATGTCGGCCTGTGCCAGCAGCGCCTCGAACAGGCCAACGCCACCCAGGTGCATATTGAGGGCCACGCCAAAGATGGAAAGCGCAGCGCGCGAAGGTGAGCGCCTGATCGAGCGCGACCTCGCCGTCGGGCTTCACCAGCAATTCAATGCCGGCCTGATCGAACTCGGCGGCGCCGGTTTCACGCTGGCGGAAGATCGGGCCGAGATAGGAGAAGGCCGCAGGCTTGCCCACGCCATCCGCGATATAGGCTTCAACAATGGGCAGCGTGAAATCAGGGCGCAGGCAGTGTTCGGCGCCGGTGGCATTGGTAGTCAGCAGTAGGCGACGGCCAAACTCTTCGCCAGCCAGATCGAAATAGGAGTCAGCCGACAGCAGCAGCAGCGGTGGCGTGACGCCCCCCCTGTGCCTCAACGAGCGCCTCCAGATTAGCGCGGCGGAGCACAGACCCGCTCATTGATCACTCAGCAGAGTCTGGATTGCCGAAACCAGATCTTCGCGCTTGATCTCGAACTGCCCGGGACGGGTGGCCTTCCATTCAGCATTGTCCGTGATGGCAGCGGCGGCCTGTTTGCCGGCCACTAGATCCTTGACCTGCAAAATGCCCTGTTCGCGCTCCTGGCTGCCTTCGATAATCACGGCAGGGGCATTGCGTTTGTCGGCATAGGCCACCTGCTTGCCGAAATTCTTGGTATTGCCCAGGAACATTTCGGCACGAATGCCGGCGCGGCGCAGCTCGGCAACCATGGCTTGATAGCCAGCGGTCTGATCCTTGTCCATGACGAGCACGACGACGGGCCCGACGGGCTCTTCGGCATTGAGATTGCCGGTCAGTTTGAGGGTACTAGCCAGGCGCGAGACGCCGATGGAAAAGCCTGTTGCCGGCACCGGTTCGCGGCGGAAGCGTGAGACCAGACCGTCGTAGCGACCACCGCCGCCGACCGAGCCGAAGACCACGTCCTGGCCCTTTTCGTTCTGGACCTTAAAGGTCAGTTCGATCTCAAACACCGGGCCGGTGTAATATTCCAGGCCGCGCACGACCGAGGGATCGAGAATGACACGATCACCAAAGCCGCTGGCCTGCACTAGACCAAAAATGGTCGCCAGCTCCTTGACGCCTTCCAGCCCGGACTCCGAGCCACCGATTAGGCCGGCCAGGGCGTTGACGGTCGACACGACATGGGCGTTGCTGCCCTTTTGCGTGCCGTCGACGGGTTCACCGCTGGCGACATAGGCCAATAGAGGCGCAATCTGCTCGTCAGTGAGGCCGGCGCCCTTGGTGAAGTCGCCGCTTTCATCCTTGCGGCCAGCACCGAGCAGCAGCTTGACGCCGTCGGTGCCGAATTTGTCGAGCTTGTCGATCGCTCGCAGCACGGTGAGCTTTTGCGCCTCAGTGGTCACACTAGCCGTGGCAAGAACGCCATCAAGAATTTTGCGATTGTTGACGCGGACCACGTATTGGCCCGCAAGACCCAGAGCGTCCATGACGTCGGCCATCATCATGCACATTTCAGCATCAGCCTCGGGGCTAGCGACACCAACCGTATCGGCATCGAACTGCATGAACTGACGGAAGCGGCCGGGGCCGGGCTTCTCGTTGCGGAAGACGTAGCCCTGGCGATAGGAGCGGTAAGGCTTGGGCAGAGTTTCGAAGTTTTCGGCGAAATAGCGGGCGAGCGGCGCCGTCAGATCGTAGCGCAGGCTCATCCACTGTTCGTCATCGTCCTGCAGAGAGAAGACGCCGGCATTAGGCCGATCGGTATCGGGCAGGAATTTGCCGAGCGCTTCGGTGAATTCGAAGAGCGGAGTTTCGATCGGATCAAAACCGTAGCGCTCATAGACCGCCTTTATCTTGTCAATCATGGCGCCGACCGCAGCAATCTCGCCGGACGTTCGGTCTTCAAAGCCACGCGGCAGGCGTGGAGCGATCAGCTTGGTTTTTTCGGTCATTTTGGCAGTCCTGCTCGGTCGGGCCGTTGTTAGACGATCACCGAAGAGGAAACAACAGGCGCACGAAAGCGCCGCCTGGTTTGCGATTGTCGAAAATGGACGGACTCCGAGACGCTTTTCGCCTCTTGGTAAGTTAATGTAGTGAGACGAAAGCCGTCTCGAGACGCCGGTTCTTGGAACTGTTCGGCGACGCGAGGGTCACTCGCCCCCCCGTGCGGCCGTCTCGGAACCTGTGCGGCAGGCAAAGACCACACCCAGCTCACCCGCCACTGTTCGCCTACAAGCCGTCCGCGCGGGAGAGAGGGCAAAGTATGGCACAACCTGCCGGTGCCAGGGATAAAGGGCACAGGATCCTGAACGCAATACCGGCCCCTGCCCTGGCAAGACCATGGTAGGCAGTCGACAATGATCGACCGCCTGTTGACTTACATTCAGGGGCTCCAGAGGAGACCGGACGGAGGCGGGTTTGCTGGCAGGTCGAGCCAATGTCCTCGCGCGTCGAGCGGCGGCAGGCCGATATCGGCCTGCAGATGGTAGGGCAGATTCGCCGGCAGGCGCGGCCGATCCCACCAGGCAACGATTGCCGATCATCTCACGCAGAATATCGGCGTCA